>JAKAPV010000273.1 GCA_021806845.1 Bacillota bacterium
GCCAACGTAGGCGGCGTCTTCCGGACTGACGCCGAGCGCGAGCAGCGCGTGCTGCAGGACGTCCGGTGCGGGCTTGGCCGGGAAGTCGTCGGTGCCCTGCACGACCGCGAATCGCTCTGCGAGCCCGACCGCCGTGATCACCCGCATGGCCTGCCAAGACCGTTTCGTCGTCGCCACCCCAAGCTGCAGCGGCGAAAGCGCGTCGAGGGCGGCAAGCACACCGGGGAAGATACGGGTGCGCTCGGCCGGTTTTGCGCCATAGTGGCGCCGGTAGCTTTCGGAAAGTTCTGCCACCCGCCCGTCGGAAAGCTGGTCTCCGTAGAGGCCCCGGAACATCACTGCGAGCGGGAGACCGACCAGGGGACGCAGGGCGTCAGGTCCCGGCGCAGCCAGGTCGAATTCGCGAGCGACCGCATCGAATGCCGCGAAGATATCGTCGTGCGAATCGATCAGCGTGCCGTCGAGATCGAAGAGCACTGCCTGCAGGGCCAAGCGATCCACTCCTATTGCGGGAAGGTGAAGCCGGCGCCTCGGCCGCGGCCGCCGCGATGATCCGGTTTGCGGCGCGGTCGGTGCGCACCGTGCGCCGCATCGTCCCAAGCGGGCCGCGGAGCGTTCCGGAAGGGTGGGCGCTGTCTGCGATCGCGAGCTGGCCCGGGATGCGCAGGTGATGCGGGGAGCAGATCACGAGCAGGTCTGGCTGCGCGGTCCTGAGTTCAGCTCCGATGGCCCGCAGCGCCGCCTGCAGCCTCTCCAGAGCGGCATTCGGCGGGTGGAACGGAAGCAATTCGTCGCCGTGCGGGATGATCGCTGCATATACGAGCATGACATCACCGTCGATTCCTTTCCACCCGCCGCTCTCCGCTCCTTCCGGTAGCTTGACGCTTGCGTCCAGGCCCGAATAGCATACAGTTAGGGGTATAGGGGCGCCTGCGGCTCTGCAGAACGGTTCAAATCGCATTACTCAGGGGGAGTTCCCGATGTCGTTCACATACAGCAAGGCTACCGGCAAGCGTCCTGAAGAGGCGATGGCCGCGCTCGAGTCGGCGCTCGCGGCGCGGCGCTTCAGTGTGCTCTGGCACCTCGACATGTCCGGCACGCTCGAAAGCAAGGGCTTTCCGGGACACGGCCCGACGCACGTGCTGGAGGTCTGCAATGCGGCGCGCGCGGATGAGGCGCTGCGCACGTGGCCGGAGATCGCGTACCTGCTTCCCTGCAAGATGCTCGTGCGCGAACGCGAAGATGGCAGCGAAGTCGGCCTCCTGCTGCCCTCCGCACTGATCGGCATGGCCGGCGCGGGGGGGCCTGAGCTGCAGGCATTCGCCGCCGAGGTAGAGGGGGATCTGCGTGCCGCAGTCGACGAAGCCGCCCGCTGAAGGGCAGCACCTGGATCCTGTCCAGCGCAAGGCCCTCGTGGCGCGCATGCGCCGCATCCAGGGGCAGGCGCGCGCCGTCGAACGGATGATTTCGGAGGAGGACACCTGCGAGCGGGTACTGCACCAGATCGCCGCGATGCGCGGCGCGCTCTCCCGCGTGGGCGCGGAGCTGGTGGCCTGCCAGGTCGCGCAGCAGATCACCGGAATGCCGGAAACCGATGCGCGCAAGACGCTGTCGTACTGGATGACGCGCATCGGACTCTGAGGGCGGGGCGTCCTGGACGCCCCGCCCTCTCGCTGCCGGTCGATCAGACGATGGCGTCCTCCCGGTACTCGCGGCCCTCGGCGAAGCGCCGCAGCTCGAGACCGGACGCGTCGACGCTGCGGTAGGAGCCGAGGCAGATGCGCTCGGCGAGCGCCAGCCCGGCCGCAGGTCCCTGCATCATGCCGTGCCCGGAGAAACCCGCGATCACGTAGAAGCGCTCGAGGTCCGGGTGCGGGCCGATGATGGCGTTGTCGTCGGGCGTCACCTCGTAAAGCCCCGCCCAGCCGGATTCGAGCCGCAGGTTTTCCATGACGGGCACGCGCGCCGCGAGGTCCGGCCAGATCGCATCCAGGAAGAGATTCCGCTTCCAGTCCCAGACGAAGTCTCGCGGGTCGTCGTCGAACGATTTCCCGACGAGCACGCGGCCGCCGGTCTCCGGCCGGAAGTAGAACCCGGTCGGGTCGATCGTCAGCGGGTAGCGGTCAAAGGCGGCGCTCGGCGGGATCACCTGATAGACTTGGCGGCTGCGCGGGACGACCGGCACCTCCACGCCTGCCATGCGCCCGACATCGCCAGCCCAGGCGCCCGCGGCGTTCACGACCGCGAGGCGGGCGGCGACGCGCCAGCCCGCGCTGCGCACCGCGACCGCACAGCCCGCTTCGACCTCCACCGCCTCGGCGCGCTCGGTGATGAACTGCGCGCCGAGCTCCTGCGCCTTCTGGGTGAAGCCCCGCATCACCTGATAGGGATCGAGGAATCCGTCGCGCACACCGAAGACGCCTCCCTGGAGGTCGCCGACCTCGATTTCCGGGAAGCGGTCCTTGAGCGCGGCGCGGTCCAGGCGCTCGAGCTCTACGCCTTCGCGCTCCTGGAAGTCTGCCCGGCGCAGGAGCGACTCCTCGTTCTGCCTATCCAGCAGGAAGAGGTAGCCGTTGCGCCGGAAGGCGACGTCGGGGCCGGGTCCTGCCTCGGTCGCCATGTGCTGTGCGAACTGCTCATAGAAGCGGACGCTGAAGGTTGCGAGCGCAATGTTAACGGCCGATGAGAAGAGATGGCGGATCCCGCCTGCGGAAAGTCCAGTCGACGAGTGCATGTGCATGGGATCCTGCTCGAACAGCGCGACGCTCTGGCACAGTCCCTGCGACAAAAGGTGGTAGGCCACCGACGGTCCCATAACGCCTCCGCCGATGATCGCGACGTCTACCGTACGGTTTTCCAAGGTGCTCCCTCCTGACTGTTCTCTAGGTAGCACGTCAGTCGGGGAATGTAAACGGGCCATTCCCGTTACTGCCTATGGCAATCCTGCCCTGTGTCACTGTCCGAACGGCTTGACGCCGCGTGCGGCGCGGGGTCCCAGCTTCAGTGCTCGACAGAGCTCGGCGAGTGCTTGCCGATCCGCAGATAGGCCGCCACGGCGATCAGAAGGAACATGACGTACGCAAGAACCTGCAGCGCAGACGGCGCTTCCGCGTAGCCGAACAGGCTGTGCAGGATGTCGCCGAGCGCGCTCGACTCCGAGAGGATGTGGCCGCTGTGCCAAACGGCGGTTTGCCAGAACCCGAGCCAGCCGATGGACTGGAACGATTCCACGGCGTCGGCCAGCAGGCCGGCCCCGAAGAGCAGCAGTAGTACGCCGAGCACGTTGAAGAACAGCCCGAGGGGTGCCGTGCGGCCGAGCCGGTATACCCAGAAGCTGACGCCGACGCCGGCGATGATGCCGAGCGCAGCACCGGCGAGGAGCGGCAGCGGCTGCGCGCGCAGCGCGATCGCGAGCATGAAGAAGGCGGTCTCGACGCCCTCGCGCCCGACGGTCAGCGCGGACAGGAGAGTCATCGCCAGCAGCGGGGACCGGGTCAGCGCCGCATCCACCCTCGCCTCGAGCTCCTGCCGCATGCCGTGGCTTTGTTCTTTCATCCAGAAGCTCATGTACGTTAGCACGCCGGTGGCGATGACGTACGTGCTGCCTTCGAGGATGGCCTGCACGCGGGAGCCGTCGTACTGGTGGATGACGTGGAAGCTCACGGCGGCGACCGCGGCATCCACCGCGAGCGCGCAGCAGATGCCCAGCCAGACGGACGCGGCACGGTCCATGCGCCCGATGCGGTGCAGATAGGCGAGGATGATGCCGACGATAGAT
>JAKAPV010000274.1 GCA_021806845.1 Bacillota bacterium
AGCCTACCGTGCCCACCACTCCCCGGCAAGGGCAAGGCTCCGCTGACATCGGGACACGTATCGTGCACGTGTTGAGTCCAAATAGCCCACTCGCCTCCAGCCAGGAGCTACCTCGGCGCGCTTTTACACCTATTGACGAGACTTGACCAGCAAGTGCCCCTGATAAACCAGAAGGGGGCCACGTGATCATCGAAATGGGGGCCACGAAGAGAGTGGTCTGAGAGGGAAGGGAAGCACGTCGGCCCCCGACTTTGCTCCTGGTAGGCTTGGGTTGGAGGACCAAGGCCGACCGGGAGGTAGGAGATGTACGACGTGCCCGACATCCATGCTATCCGAGTTTTGAGTCAACGCGGGTTCTCGAAGCGGGCGATCGCGAAGACGCTGGGGCTGAGCCGGAAGACGGTGGACAAGTACACCGACGACAACTACGTGGTGGAAGTTCGGCCGCGGATGCACCTGGGGGCAGCGCGGCCGTCGCCGAAGATGGAGCGGTGGAAGCCGACGATCGAGGCGTGGCTGGCGGAGGACAGCGAGCGACCGCGCAAGCAGCGGCGGACGGCGCGGAAAATCTACCAGGAGCTTGTCCGGATCCACCAGGCCGAGGTGTCTGAGGTGTCGGTGCGGCGGTACGTGGCGGAACGGAAGGGGGTGCGGACGCGGGAGGCGTTCGTGCCGCTGGAGTTCGCGCCGGGGTCGATGGCCCAGTCGGACTTCGGGCACGCGCTGGTGATCCTGGGTGGCGAGGAGCAGGCGCTGCCGTTCTACGTGACGCGCTTGATGGCCTGCGGCGTCTCGTTCGTGAAGGTGTACCGGCACGAGAAGCTGGAGGCGTTTCTGGACGGGACGGTCAGCGGGCTGAGCTTCCTGGGCGGGGTGCCGGGGCAGGTGATGTACGATTATGTGCCACGGAGCATAATCGTACTTCTGTGCCCAACCGCATTATGTGCCGACGGCCCAAGTACGCTGGGGCTGATGCGGGATCGCGGTCCAGCAGCGTCCGCGAATGGCGCATAACCATCAGAGCGACGCGAGCCAGTTCAGTAGCGCCTCGTCTGAACGCCATACGGGCCTGGCCCGGGATCCCACCGAAGTATCAGAAGGCTCGCAGGCTCGCAGGGCCGCTTCCTTGGCCTTTGTATTGATCTCCGCGTAGCGATTGGTCGTGGTCAGGTCGGCGTGGCCCAACCATCCACGGATCACGTTCACCTCCACGCCGGCCTCGATGAGGTGGACGGCGCAGGTGTGCCGGAACACGTGCGGACTCATCCGCCTGTGAGAGCCGGGGTCATCGAAACGCGCGGCGTGGCGCCGCACGATCTTATAGATGCCGGACCGGGTCAGGGGACGCCCACGAGCGGAGAACACGGCACTGTGCGGTTCAAGCGGCGGCGAGGCCGACGCGACCAAGGCACGTAACAGTTCCGCTGTCTGGCCCCACAGCGGGCAGGTGCGCCATTTGTCGCCCTTGCCGTGCAGACGGACCAGTGGGTGTTCCCCGAGGTTGAGATGCTCGACCCGTAGATCGGCCACCTCCTGCACGCGCGCGCCGCTGTTGTAAAGGAAGAGCAGCAAGGCTCGGTCCCGCAGTGCCAAGTGGCCGTTGCGGGGCAAGTGGCGGAGAAGGTCCTCCACCTCGTCTCGTTCGAGGAACGATGTTGGGGCGGGGGCGACTCGCTTCATAGGGATGGCCGCCACCCGCTGGCAGACCCCGAGCATTTCCGGTGCCCGCCCGGCGATGTACTCGAAGAGGACGTGGACGGCGGCAAGCCGTTGATTGCGGGTGCGAATGTGGTTGCCCCGATCCTGCTCGAGGTATCGGAGGAACCCTACGACCCGGTCAAACGTGAGGTCGCCCAGGACCAGCCGGGTGACCTTGCACCGCTTGTCGCCTGCGATGAAGAGCAACATGAGCCGGATCGTGTCCCGGTAGCTGCGTACCGAGGCGGGCCGCAAGCCTTTGACCGTGATCAGGTGATCGACGAAAAAGGAATGGAGTAACGGCCCGATCGCCTGCGATTCTGTCATCGGGCCGCCCCTGCCCACGCAGGTTGGGCGAAGGCCTCGAAGCGGCGGTTCGCCTCCTCCAGCAACTCGGGGGTCATCTTCAGATAGACCGCCGTCGAGACGGGGTCGACGTGGCCCAGGAACGTGGAGAGTTCGTGCAATCGAGTCGAGGGGTCCACGCCCTCCCGGTACCAGCGCAGCAGTCGTCCGACGGCGAACGAGTGCCGGAGGTCGTGGAGCCGTGGGGGCGAGACCCCGTCGCGTGTGGGTAAATCGAGGGTATCGATCAGGCGATGGAACGTCGCGGTCGCCGTGCCGGGCCTCACGCAGGTGTGCCCGTTGAAACTGAACAGCGGCGCGTGGGCGTCGAATGCAGGGGCCGCCCCTCGCCGGCGTCGGACCTGCGCAGCCAGCACATCCCCGATCCGCGGCCCAAACGGGACGAGACGGCTCTTGCCGAACTTGCCGCCGCGGACGACAAGAACAGCGCGGCCGAGGTCTACGTCGCCCAGACGCAGCCCGCAGGCCTCCCCAGCGCGCAAACCCAGCCCGTAGCAGAGGGCAAAGATGCTGTAATAGGTCTCGCCTCGGTGCGGAGCCCTCGGATTGTCGGCAAGAGCGGTGGCGGCGCCCAGTAGTTGGCGCGCCTGCGCCGTGTTGAACACGAAGGGGATGCGTTCGGTAGTTACGCGTCGGCGACGGGTTCGCAGGGGCGAGACGTCGAGCAACTGCTGGCCGACAGCCCAGGCGAGCAGGCACCCGACGACGCCCAAAAGGTGGTTGAAGCTGCGCGATTTGGTTCGGGGCCGCGAGGCGAGGAAGTCCTCGAGCAGCGCGGACGTCACCTGATCGAGCGCCGTTACCCCTCGCTCCTCAAGGAAGCGCACCAGTAGCCGCAACTCGCACTCTTCGCTGCGATACTTACGGCCCAGGGCTCGCTTGTGCCGAAGGAATCCTTCGACAACGGAGTGCACGGTTTCGGTCATGGCAACGCCTCTTCCCCATCACCCAGGGCGACTTGGCGCAACGCCTCGACCGCCACCTTCGCGTAGATCTCCGTCGACGCCGGCGATCGGTGCCCGACGAAGTCTCCGATCGTCTTCAACGTGAAGTTGGCGTCCACCATCCGTTGAATGCAGGTATGGCGCAGCGTGTGAGACCCTGGACGGATGACGTCGATGCCCGCCTTGCGCAAGTAATGCGTGGCCCGGGCAGAGACGGCGGCGGGCCCGATCGGCTGAACCGGAGCAACAGCCCGAAAGAAGACGTGACGGTCGCTGGTCTGCGGCCGCCCATGCTGCAGATAGTCGGCGAGCGCCTGTCCGACCGACGCTGACAGCGGGAAGACGCTTGAGTGGCCTGCCTTGCGCTCGGGCACGGCCAGCCTCTCGTGCCTCCAGTCGATGTCGTCGAGGGTCAAGGCCGCGACCTCTCGGCCCCGAAGGCCGTACGTCACCAGCAGAAGCAGGATGGCATAGTCCCGCTTTCCCGATGAAGTGCGGCGATCGACGGCGGCAAGCAGCTTGGACACATCGGTCCACGAGATCGAGCGCGGGATGGTCGTCAGCCGATACGCCTGCGGCCACTCCACTGTCCTGCTGAGGTCGGCTTGGAGCAGACCCTCGCGATGCGCGTACCGCAGCAAGACGCGCACCGCGGCGCACGCATCCCTGACGGTCGTTCGCGCCATACCCGCGGCGGCCCGTTCCGCGACGAAAGCGTTCAGCAGCGCCGGACTAATACTGTCCTAAGCGATGTC
>JAKAPV010000275.1 GCA_021806845.1 Bacillota bacterium
GAACCGCGGCGGAACCCTGTTATTGAACCGACTCGCGCAGCCGTCTTCCTCGCTCGGGATCTACGCCGCAGGTGCACCTCTCTTCATCGACCACCCCTTTCGCGAGCGCCGCGCAGCCGCCGTCATGGTGGGACAGCCAACGGGACAGCGCACCGGGCGCCGATTGGCTACGACGCCCGGAGGCTTGCGATGCTACCGCTAGTCGGATGCAGAGGCGACCGCAGTTAGCTTTCGAGCGTCATCCCGCACGAAGAGCAGAATCACGAAGATCAGGAGCTCCACGCCGGTGAAGAGCCAAAAGGCGTCGGCGAAGCCATGGGTGTCGGTGATCATCCATCCCATGAGCGCCGGTGCCACGAACGTGGAGATGATCCCGCCGATTTCGGCGTAGCCAACGGTCGTGCCGGCAAGTTCCTCGCCGTAGCGGTCGGCCACGAGGCTGAAGATCGCACCGCCGCTGAAGACCGCCACGCCACTGACTGCGGCGAAGAGGAGCAGGACGCCGACGGACATCTGGCCCAGTGCGGATAGGGTGAAGAGCAGGGCCGAGAGCGTGGCCAACGCCGCACCGATCCGCATCGGCAGGACGCGCCTGCGCATCCGGTCGCTGAGGTAGCCGCCGACGAACAGGAACAGCACCTGCGAGAGTCCCATGACGGACCCCACGAGCGAGGCGAGACCGAAGGAGATGTGGTGCACCGTCAAAAACATCGGGATCACCCAGGTGGCACCTGCGGAAATCGCAAACGTGTCACCGAAGATGGCCAGGGCTGCGATGTAGATCCAGGGCCGGCGGAAGATCTCCGCAATCGAGGTGGCGCTGGCCTCTCCGTCGGGTCGGCCACCGTCCCACGAGAAACGTGCGATGCCAACGTTTTCGGGCTTGCTCTTGATCACCCCGAGCGCGACCACACTCATGATGAGCGTGAGCACGCCGAGTCCGCTTAAAAACACGTTCCAGCCGGCCTGGCTGGCGATCGGGATTCCGATCGCAAAGTCCGCCGTGATGGCAAGGCTGTACGCTGCCAGAAGCGATCCCATCAGAGCGCCTCTGCGTGCCGGCGGGAACCAGGCGGCGATCAGCTTCATCGTTCCGACGAAGATCGCGGCATCAAAGATGCCAATCAAGGCACGAGCGAGCAGAAGCTCCGGGTAACTCTGCGCAAACCCCTGCAGAAACATGAAAAGCCCCGTGCCGACAAGGCCGCCGACGACCATCAGCCTCGCCTGGAAGCGGTCCGACAGTGGTCCCCATGCCAGGAGCGATGCCGCGTACGTTATCGTGAAGAGGCCTTGGGCGAACCCTGCCTGGGCCGCCGACAGATGCAAGGACTTCGATACGAACGGAATGACCGCGGCGAACCCGTACCAGTCTCCCGCCAGAAAGAACTCCGCGACTAAAGCGACCACCGCGATGATGATCTGATATCGGCGTACCTTGAACTGGCTCTCCGCGTCCAAATCGCTCAACGTTGTCACGCTTCATCCCCCTATCGCATGAGAGCGTCGAACCGAAGGAACTGATGCCTGACGCGTGTTCTTCGAGCCTCGCCGGAACGGCGAAGACCCTACTCCTGGCCGCAGGTGCCCCCCCGATCGGCGCCGTGAATCCGGCGTACCTCCGAGTTACCTGCCATTGTGTTGACCCCCCCTCACCCCCTGTGGGAACTTCGTTTTCGACGTAGTCTACTAATCTTCTTGTCTGCTCAGTTTGATACTATACAGAGAGGAACACTCAGTCAACGAGGAGTGGTCCGTTGACCAAAGCCCCTTTTCACAGCCTATCGTCAGTGGCGGATGTTCCAGGCACTGTGGTAAGTAAGATTCGGCAGATCTTGCCCCTCCACAAGGAGACACGCACGGAAAGTCGAGGGAAGTAGGCATGGATCCCAACGTGAAAGACCCGAACGGAAGCATGCCGTCCAAAGAGCCAAGTCGGCGCAGGCGGCGCAAGAGCGAACTTTCCCCGACCGTCCTCGGCAGCAAACAGCTGAAGGTTTCGCTGTTGCGGGACCAGGTGTTGAACTTGTTGCGTCAGGCCATCGTCGAAATGCAACTGAAACCCGGTGACCTCCTTGTGGAGCGGGAACTGATCGAGTGGACGGGGGTCTCCCGGGCGACGATCCGTGAGGCGCTGCGCCAGCTCACCGCTGAGGGCCTCGTGCAGACCATCCCACAAAAGGGGACCATCGTCGCCTCGCCGAGCCCAACCGAAGCAAGGGAACTGTTCGAAATTCGTGCGATGCTCGAGGGGCTGGCGGCAAGGCAGTTCACCGAACGGGCCAGCGACAAGGATCGCAAGGACATCAAAGCTGCCGTGCGTCGCCTGGAACGACTGGTTTCGTCCGGTTCGGACGTGAGAACCCTTCTGCAGGCAAAAAACCAGTTCTACGGCATCCTCCTGCGCGGGGCCTACAACAATACCCTGCACTCGCTGCTCAGCAGCCTCCAGGCCCGGATCGCCGTGCTGCGGGCAACCTCCATGAGCCATCCGGGCCGTCCGCAGGAGTCGGTGCAGGAGGTTCGGGCCGTCGTGGAAGCCAGCGAGCGAGGGGACGGTGCTGCGGCAGAGGAGGCCTGCGTGTGGCACGTCCGGCAGGCAGCCCGCTACGCACTCGAGAAACTGGCAGAAGGGCCGTAAAAGGTACGCACGGTGGCAAAGGAGCAGCCGGAACAAGGCTAGGAGTCGCGCCTCCGCCGCTCCGGACTGGCCGCCATGCTGCTGCCGCCAAAGGACCGGCCCCACCGAGTTCGGTGGGGCCGGTCCTTGTCGGCGTGGGAGGCTGTCTGGATTCCTGCCGTGCCCGGGCGAGCGCCTAAGCCAGGTCGATTCCTTCCGCGGTTGGGGAAGACGTTCTTCCCCCCAAGACCTATGGCATCGGTTTGGAGCGACCGGTCAGTTCTCCTCGCTGAGGAAGATGTGCACGTGTTCCTTGCGGACCACCGGCATGCGCGTGGCAGGCGGTGAGTTGCGGCTTCGGACGTAGCGGAGCTGGCCGGCCGTGATCGCAGCCCCGATTCCGGGGAGGTCGCCTCCTGCTGCAGCTGACAAGGCATCCGCAAAGGCCGATCCCAAGGGGGCGTCGAGGAGAACCACGTCGGCCGGTCGGCCGGGGGCGATGGTCCCCTCGGGAATGCCGTAGGCTCGCGCCGGGTTGCCGGTGGCAGCGCAAAAGGCTTCCACTGCCGAAAGGGGACCCAACGAGGCGAGCTCCACCACGGATTTCAACACCGCCAGCGGCATCATGCCGGTACCGGTAGGCGTGTCGCTGGCGATGAGGAGCCTTTGGAGCTCATTTCGCTCGTGCAGGAGCTCGCACGTAAGGAGGGCGGAGCGCAAGTTGCCCGCCTGCACCACCTGCAGGGCGCCCTTGGCATGGGCCACAACTTCCTTCAGGCCCTCATCCGTGAGCGCGGTCGGGCCGCCGTTCACGTGGCCGACGACATCCGGCTGAATGGCCAGCACATCCTCGTCCGTCACCGCAGCCGATCCCGGGATGGAGGCACCGCCGGTGTGCAGCATTACCACCATGCCGCGCGCTTGGGCGAGGCGTACGAGCGGGGCGACGTCCTTGGGCGGGTGGAAGTTGCCCATGCCGGCCTTCGCAAGGCGCACGCCCTGCGCTGCCATTTCGTCGAAGTCGGCCGCGGTGAGCCCAGGCTCCAGGATCACGGAGCCGGCGTAGACCTTCATGCCGCCCGGACGATAATTGCGAAAGCAGCGTTCGGCGGCGATCGCCAGGGCTTTAGATCGGAA
>JAKAPV010000028.1 GCA_021806845.1 Bacillota bacterium
CTGGCGCCTGTCGCAACGCGCGGCGTCGCCCTAGGGGACGGGCTCGTCTTCCTCCTGACGGCGGATGACCAGCTCACGGCGCTGGATGCGAAGACGGGTGCCGTACGCTACAGCGTGCAGGTCGCGGACCCCGCCCAAGGCTACTTCGAAACGATGAATCCCATCTTCGCGCAGGGCAAGGTGATCGTCGGCAGCGCCGGAGGAGACGAAGGGAACCGAGGCTTCGTTGCAGCCTACGATGCCTTGACAGGGCAGCAGGCTTGGCGGTTCTACACCATTCCTGCCGCAGGCACGTCGTGGGTGCCGGCAACGGGACATCATGGCGGCGGTGCGGTCTGGACCTCTCCGACCTTCGACCCGCAGAACGGCCTGCTCTACGTCCCCGTCGGCAACCCCTCCCCCGACTACTTTGGCGCGGTGCGGCCGGGCCCGGACCTCTACACGGACAGCGTCGTCGCGCTGCGGATCGGCAGCGGTACGGTCGCCTGGTACCGCCAGGAGGTGCCGCACGACCTTTGGGATTACGACGTCGCCTCGCCCCCGCTGGTCCTGGCGGTCGGGGGGAGGACCGAAGTGGTGGAGGCCGGCAAGGACGGCTACCTCTACGCCTGGAACGCGTCCACGGGCAGGGCGGCCTTCCGGCCGGTCGCGTTCGTGCGGGAGGACCATCGCCCGCCGACGCCACAGGGCGTGATCGAGTGGCCAGGCGCAGATGGAGGCGCGAACTACGGCACGTCCGCCTACGAGCCCCAAACCGGCCTGATCTTCGTGGCCGGGATCCAGGGCGGCATGCTGGTGCGGTCGGAGACGACCGCGCTGCCGGCACAGCCGCTCGACTTCGGCACGAGCGCCATTGACGCGCCGGGTACGCATTGGACGGGGACGATCACCGCGGTTGATGCCAGGACGGGGAAAATCCGCTGGCAGGACGCCATACCCACGCCTGCGATCGGCGGCGTCACGGCCGTGAGCGGGGGCGTGCTCCTGTTCGGGCAGGAGAACGGCATCCTCGAAGCGGTTGACGCCAAGACCGGCAAGGCGGTTTGGCTGGACCAGACCGGCATGCCTATCGCTGCCGCTCCGATTGTCTACCGGCGCGGCGGCGTCACCTATGTCGCCGTTGTCACAGGCAATTCCGCCTCGCTGCGCAGCCGGTTCCCGTCGCAGGCCCCCTCGGAGCTGATGGTGTTCCGCCTCCCTGCAAAGGGCGCGGTGCACCGCAGGTAGGCAGCGCGAGAGAGCAGGGAAGAAAACTTCAGACCTCGAGGCAGACTAGGGACGAGCCCGCGCAACTCCGAGATGCCTCGAGGAAGCCTTCCCGAGCGAGATGTGCTTGGCAGGCTGACACATCGAAAACGTCCCGCATACCATTATTCACAGATGAGTTAGACACACCTAACTCACTGCGAAGAAGGGACGAAAATGGTCGAAGCCCCGGTGAAGAACCCCCTGCTCAGCACCTCCCGCGAGGACTACCTTGCGGACATCTACCGCATCCAGGCTGCTGGCCAGAACGTCAACACGGGAGAGGTAGCCCAGCGGCTCGGCGTGTCGGCCGCATCCACCTCCGCCATGTTCAAGCGCCTCGCCCAGGAAGGGCTGGTGCATTACGAGTCGTACAGCGGCGTCTGGCTGACCAAGGAAGGAGAGCGGGCGGCGTCGCGCATTGTGCGCCGCCACCGCGTCATCGAGCGGTTTCTCACCGACATCCTCGGGATCGGCTGGGACCGGGTCGACGGGTTTGCAAACCTGATGGAGCACGCCCTGCCGGACGAGGTGCTCGAGGCGATCGAGCGCCTGCTCGGAGATCCCGACACCTGCCCGCATGGCTATCCCATCCCGAACCGGAGCGGCGAGACGGCGGCGCCGGCCGGCCATTCGGCGGAGATGCTCGCCGCAGGGGAGCGGGCGGTGATCCGCCGCGTCGACGAATCAGACCCAGGCCTCTTGCGCCACCTGCGCGAGCGGGGCCTCGTGCCGGGAACGCGCATCCGGGTTCAGGAACTGAACCCGATCGATGGCACGAGGACGCTCAGCGCCGGCGAGCGGACGCTGGTCGTCGGCCAGCGCATCGTCCGCGCCTTGTTTGTGGATCGGG
The DNA here is from genome assembly GCA_021806845.1 of Bacillota bacterium. GTDB lineage: Bacteria > Bacillota > Sulfobacillia > JAJZYS01 > JAJYTV01 > JAJYTV01. The sequence continues at coordinate 2,099 of JAKAPV010000028.1, forward strand.
TGGTGGACGATGCGTGATGCAGCAGCGATGCCGCGCTCTCGGCAACAAGGCATGAAGTCCGCGGCCAGGGATGCGCTCGAGGGTCGCAGGCGCGGCCTGCGCGCCGTCCTTCCCTTCATCGGTCCCGCCTTCATCGCGTCGGTGGCCTACATCGACCCCGGCAACTACGCGACCAACATCCAGAGCGGAGCGCAGTTTGGCTACAACCTTCTTTGGGTAGTGGTGCTTGCGAACCTCATGGCGATGCTCTTCCAGAACCTCTCGGCGAAGCTCGGGATCGCGACGGGGCAGAGCCTGCCGGAGATGTGCCGCCAGGAGTTCTCCCGCCCTGTCACCATCGCCATGTGGGTCGTCAGCGAGGTCGCCGCGATGGCCACGGACCTTGCGGAATTCCTCGGAGCCACGCTCGCGCTGAACCTCCTGCTCGGCATTCCCCTGCTGGTCGCCACAGTGATCACCGGAGTCTTCACCTATCTGCTCCTGACGCTCGAGCGTTACGGGTCGCGGGCGCTGGAGATCGCCATCGGCGCGCTCGTCGGGGTCATCGCGGCGAGCTACCTGATCGAGACACTTCTCTCGCACCCGAATTGGGGCCTCGTCGCCTACCACTCCGTCGTGCCCTGGCTGCACGGACCGGACAGCGTCATGCTGACGGTAGGCATCATCGGAGCGACGATCATGCCCCACGCCGTCTACCTGCACTCCGGTCTTACACAGGACCGCGTCGTCGGCCGCAGCCCGCAGGAGAAGCGGCGGATCTACCGCTACGGGCTGGTGGACGTCGTCATCGCGATGTCGGTCGCGGGCCTGATCAACATGGCGATGCTCTACATGTCGGCCTCCGTCTTCCACATCGGCCACTCTGGCGTCGCAAGCATCACGACGGCCTACCGCACTCTCTTCCCGCTGCTCGGCGGCGCGGCCGCGTTCGTCTTCCTGGTGTCGCTGCTTGCGTCGGGGCTCTCGAGTTCAGGCGTCGGCACGATGGCCGGCCAGGTCATCATGCAGGGCTTCGTCGGGTTTCGGATCCCGGTCTGGGTGCGGCGGATCGTGACGATGCTGCCGACGGTCGCCGTCGTGGCGCTCGGCGTCGACCCCACGCGGACCCTCGTGATCAGCCAGGTCGTGCTGAGCCTGGCGCTGCCTTTGCCGATGATCGCGCTGATCAAGTTCACCTCCCGCAGGGACCTCATGGGCAACCTTGTGAACACCCGCCTCGTCACCGGAGTCGCGGTGGTCTGCAGTGCGATCGTGCTCTGCCTGAACCTCGTGCTCCTCTGGCTGGCGGCAGGCCTGCCGCTTCCGCTCGTCGGCTGACGAAAGCCGAGGGCTCCGGTCGACTCCCCGGGGGAGATTGACCGGAGTCTATTGCTTGCGTCATGTCATAGGTGTATTAGTGTAGTAGTACACCAGGGTGGGGGTGGCCTCCATGGCTGCGGCGATCGAGGCAAACCAGCTCCGCAAAGTCTATCCGAACGGCCACGGTGTCTTCGGCATCGACCTCTCCATTCCGAGGGGCGAAGTGTTCGGCTTTCTCGGCCCCAACGGGGCCGGCAAGACGACGACGATCCGCGCGCTCTTGGGCCTCACGCACCTGACCGGCGGCACAGCGAGCGTGCTTGGCCATGACGCCGTGCAAGACAGTCTAGGGGTGCGCAGGGTGACGGGTTACCTTCCAGGCGACCCCGCCCTCTATGACGCCATGACCGGAAGCGAGCACCTGCAGCTCGCGCTCGAGCTGCGGGGCGAAAGGGACCGCCGGCACGCGCTGGAGGTCGCCGAGCGGCTGGGCGTCGAGCTGCACCGCAAAGTGCGCCAGCTGTCGCGGGGCAATCGCCAGAAGGTCGCGATCCTCCTCGCGCTCGCGCATGACCCGGAGGTCCTGATCCTCGACGAACCGACGACCGGACTCGACCCACTGGCCCAGGACGCGTTCCGCGGCCTGCTTATGGACATGCGCGCCCGCGGCAAGACAATCTTCTTCAGCAGTCATGTGCTGCCGGAGGTGGAGGGCGTCGCCGACCGCGTCGGGATCATCCGCGAGGGACGTCTCGTGGAAGTCAACACGGTGGACGCTCTCCGGAGAAGTCACTTGAAGGAGGTCCGCGTGCGCTACGAGGGAGCGCTGCCGGACCTCGCCCAGGTGACTGGGGTGCGCGGGCTGGAGGCCAAGGGGGCGCAGGCGCGGTTCCACATCGCCGGGGACACGGCGCCGCTCTTCCGCCTGCTCGCGGAGAAGCCTCCCGCCGACATCACGATCACCGACCCGAGTCTCGAGGAGGTCTTCCGGACCTACTACGGAGGCGAACCTTCATGACGCTCTACCGCATGGCCCTGCGCCAGATCTTCGTCTCGTGGCTGGTCTGGGCGATCGTGATCGTGCTTGGCGTGGCGACCGTCGTCTCTGCCGCGCCAGCGGTAGCGCACTCGGACGTCCTTGCAGGTCTTGTGCAAAGGTTGCCCAGTCTTGTGCGCGGCCTGTTGGGCGGTCCCCTCCTCCTGAAGCGGCCGGTCGACGGGTATCTCTACGTCAAGCTCGTGATGTACCTGCCGCTGCTCGTCGGCATCTTTACTGGCTTTCAGGCTTCTTCACTGCTCGCCCGCGACCGGGACCACCGGCGCCTGGACTTCCTTCTGAGCCTGCCCGTGACGCGCCGGCGCCTCCTGCTTGTCCGCCTCGGCGCCCTGGTGACTGCGCAGGCCGCCATGTGGGCGGTCGTCATCCTCGCGCTCTGCGGCTTCATGCATCAGGAGGGCCTGCAGGTCGATACCGCCGGATACGTGCTGGTCGGCTACAGCGGCTTTCTCGTGACGCTCGCGACGGGGAGCATCGCACTCTGGGCAAGCGCCGGGGCGCGCGACTACGGAGCCGCACTGCGCTGGGGACTCGGCGCCGCGGCCGTGCCGTTTGTCTACGACCTCTCGGTCCGGATCGCCACGACCGCGCACGGCTGGCTCTACATCCTGCCATACGGCTACTACGACCCGCCGCAGCTCTTGCTGACGCACGCCTTCCCCTGGCTCGCGACGGCTGTGCTTGTTGTCGCGTCGGGGCTCCTTACATACGCAGCCGTTCACACGTTCGAGCAGAGGGAGGTCTGAAGAGTGGCGATCTTCCGGCATCACCTCCGCCAAGAGGCGGGTGCACTCTTCGGTTGGGCCATTGCGCTCGTCATCCTCGTAATGTTGCAGACGAGTCTTTACCGCGTTCTAAGCGCCCAGGGGATGTCAGCGCAGATTGAGCAAGTTCTGCACACACTTCCGCCGCAACTCGTGCAGTTCGTCGGCGGCTCGCTCAACCTGTTGAGCGTCGCCGGTTGGATCGGCGCGATCAACCTCTCCGGGTGGCTTGCTCTGCTCGTCGCCATCTGGGCCGCCCTCGCTTCCGTCAGCGTGGTGGCGTCCGACATGGACCGCCATACCTTCGAGTTCCTGCTGTCGCTGCCGGTGCGCCGCGGCACTCTCCTCCTCGAGCGTTCGCTCTCCCTTCTGCTGCAGCTCGCGCTGCTCTACCTCGGCATCTTCCTGGCGATCAACATCGCCCTCGCGATGATCGGGCAGGGCGTGATCGAGGGACGGCTCGCCGGCGGACTCTTCGTCCTGTTTCTTGACCAGGCGGCCCTCGCCGGCACGCTCCTTCTGCTGTCGCTCGCCTTCCGCGACCAGACCTATGCGGTATTGGCAACCGTGACGGCGGCCGCGGTGTTCGTCTTCGTCCCGGTGTTCGTCGACACCACATCACCCGTCGCCTTCCTGCGGAACCTGACGCCGTTCGATTACGGGGCCGCCGGCACCCTCATGACGCAGGGCGTGGTCCCCTCGGGGCAGATCGCGCTCTCCGCGATCTGGACAGTCGTCGCCTTCCTTGCCTCACTCTTCGTCTTCGCGCGGCAAGAGGTGTAGCGGATGTGGATCCGCATTGACGCCCACAGCGGCGTCCCCATCTACCTCCAGGTTGCGCGTCAGATCGAGGAGGCCCTGACGGCGGGCGTGCTCCGGCCGGGCGACAAGCTCCCGGGGGTGCGCGAGCTCGCGATCGAACTCGCCGTGAACCCGGCGACCGTCGTCAAGGCCTACGACGAACTGCAGCGCGCCGGACTGATCGAGCAGCCGCGCGGGCGGGGAACCTTCGTCCTGGAACGCCCCGTCCTGCCCGAGACCGAGCGTCGCCTTCGGGTGCGCTCGGCGCTCGAGTCGCTGGCGGCGGAAGCGGACCGGCTCGGCTTCACGCCCGAGGAACTGCTCCAAGCCCTGCAGGAGGTGCTCCGGCAGCGGCAGGGGCACCCAGGCGAAGAACCGGAGGAGGAGAAGCCCCATGCTGGCCGTTAGCGTCCGCAGTCTCAGCAAGACCTTCGGACCTTTGACGGTCCTGCAGAGCATCGACCTCGACGTCCCGACCGGCAGCATCTACGGCCTCCTGGGCCTAAATGGCGCCGGCAAGACGACGCTCCTTCGCATCCTGATGGGATTTCTCCGCCCGACGGGCGGCAGCGGCGAAGTGCTCTCGCTGCCGCTCGGGAGACTGGAAGGGATCGATCGCGCCCGTGTCGCCTACGTGCCGGAACAGCCTGTGCTGTACAGCAGCATGCGGGTCGGTGAGCTCCTCCGTTTCGTGCGCTCCGTACACCCGCGCTGGGACCAGGCAGCGGCAGAACGCTACATGGAAACCTTCCGTCTGCCATTGGACCGCAAGGTTGCGGCGCTGAGCGTGGGCATGCGCTCGCAGCTTGCGCTCTCGGTCGCGCTCAGCACCCGGCCGCAGCTGCTAGTGCTGGACGAACCCGCTTCGGGACTCGATCCCCTGCACCGGCGCCGCTACCTGCAGGTTCTGCTGGAGGAGTGCGCCGTTCCGGAGAGAACGGTGCTCCTTACGTCGCAGGACCTGGAACTCGTGGAGCGCATGTGCGACCATGTCGCCTTGATCCATGAGGGACGGGTCCAGTTCGCAGGACCGGTCGAGGAGGTCCTCGGGCGAGAGAAGCGGCTGCGCGTGACGGCGGGGGAGAGCGCGAGGGAGACCCTCGCGGCACTGTCGGGCGTGCGGTCCCTGCGGCCGGAGGCGCATGGCTTCCTGCTCTCGGGCGCGGCGGACCCGTCGTCTGTGCAATCGGTGGCGGGAGTGACCGGAGTTCAGGTCTTTGCGCTGTCGATCGCGGACCTCTTCTGGAGCTACGTCGAGGACTGAGCGGAGGGATGCCGGTGGAAGGCAGGGTGCCGTCGCTGCGCGAGCTCTACTCTCTGGAGGGCAAGGTCGCAATCGTCACGGGCGGATCGCGGGGGCTCGGGCTGGAGATCGCGGAGGGGCTCGGGGAAGCAGGCGCGCGCATCGTCATCACGGCCCGCCGCGAGGGGGATCTCCTCGCGGCGCAGGAGCATCTCCGGGAGATGGGACTTGAGGTGTTGGCGCGCCAGGGATCCGTCGCGAACCCGGACGATGTCGAGGCGCTCGTCGCGGCGGTCCTCGACCGGTTCGGGCGGATCGACATCCTCGTGAACAACGCCGGCGCGACGTGGGGAGCCCCGACGCTCGAGATGCCCTACGACCGCTGGCAATACGTCATGGACACGAACGTGAACGGCACCTGGCTGCTCTCTCAGGCGATCTGCCGGGTGATGGTCCGCCAGGGATCCGGCGGGCGCATCATCAACGTCGCCTCGATCGCCGGGCTGCGCGGCGCGCTGTCGGAGGCGCTTTCGGCCATCGGCTACTCCGTCTCGAAGGCCGCGATCGTGGGACTGACGAGTACGCTCGCGGCGCAGATGGCGCCGCACGGCATCCGGGTGAACGCCATCTGCCCCGGGTTCTTCGAGACGAAGATGACGCGCGGCCTCCTCGCGCAGTACGGAGAGGAGATCGCGCGCAGCGCACCGCTCGGACGGATCGGCAGGCCCGGCGAGATGAAGGGGGTGGCCGTGTTCCTCGCGGCCCCTGCGAGCGCCTATGTCACGGGGCAGGTGCTGCCGGTGGACGGCGGAACGACGGCATAGCGGAGAGTATCGCAAGACAGGGACAGGCCGAAGCGCTGCAAAGAGCGCTTCGGCCTTTGCTACAATGGCGGGCATGGAGGGATCGGATGCAGCCGAACAAGATCGGTGACGCTGCCCTGCTGCACAACGGGGTCGCGATGCCATGCCTCGGACTGGGCGTGTTCCAGATCGGTGACGCGGACGTTGAAGCCGCGATCGGTCACGCCCTCCAGGTTGGCTATCGGCACATCGACACGGCGAAGATGTACGGGAACGAGGCGGGGGTCGGGAGGGCCGTGCGCAACGCGGACCTCTCGCGTGAAGATGTGTTCGTCACCACGAAGGTCTGGAACTCCGACCAGGGGTATGAGGCTACGCTGCGGGCCTGCGAGGCCAGCCTCGAACGGCTCGGCCTGGAGCAGCTAGACCTCTATCTCGTGCACTGGCCGGTGCCTCGGCTGACGAAGGACACCTGGCGCGCGATGGAGCGCATCTACCAAGAGGGGCTGGCCCGCGCGATCGGCGTGTGCAACTTCAAGGTGCACCACCTCACGGACCTCCTGCAGTACGCGGAGATCCCGCCGATGGTGAACCAGGTGGAGCTCCATCCCTACCTCTCCCAGGCGGGGGTGCGGTCCTTCTGCCGCGAGCACGGCATCCAGGTTGAGGCATGGGCTCCGCTTATGCGCGGGCGGCTCGATGCGCCGCTTCTTCGGGAACTTGCGGAGCGATACGGCAAAACGGCCGCGCAGATCGTGCTGCGCTGGGACCTGCAAAGCGGCGTCGTGACGATCCCGAAATCGGCACGCCCTGAGCGCATCCACGAGAACGCCGGCATCTTCGACTTCGCGCTCAGCGATGAGGACATGCGGCGGATCGACGCCTTGAACGAGGACCGCCGCACGGGACCGGACCCGGACCACATCAACTTCTGAAGCTGCGGCCTAGTATAGGTCTAGAGGCCAAGCTGGCGGCAGCGCTCCGCGAGCGGCGAGCGCTCCGCGGACTCGAGCTGTACGCAGGCGAAGAGGTCCTGGCCGCGCATCTTTTGCGCGATGAAGCTGAGGCCGTCGGCGCCGCGGCTGAGATACGGGCTGTCGATCTGTTCGGGGTCGCCGATCAGCACGACCTTCGTGCCCTTGCCCGCGCGCTTCACGGTGATCGCGGCCTGATGCGGCGTGACGTTCTGGGCCTCGTCGAGGATCAGGAAGCGCTGCGTGAAGCTGCGGCCGCGGAAGAAGGCGATCGCCTTGAACTCGATCTGCCCGAGGCGCTTGAGATAATCGACCCGGTCCTCGAGCGTCTCGCGCTCAGCGCGCGCCCCATGGCCGCGGCGGGGCCGCTCGAAGAGCGCCTCGAGGGCGTCGTATGCCGGCATCACCCACTCGCGCATCTTCTCTTCCTCGGTGCCCGGCAGCGCCCCGAGGTCTCGGCCCATCGGCACGATCTCCCGGGTGTAGACGACCTTCTCCATCTCCTGGCGCTCGGTGAGCTCCATCCCCACCGCGATCGCCAGCAGGGTCTTGCCGGAGCCCTGCGGGCCGAGCAGTGTGACGAGCGCCTTCTTCGGATTGAGCAGGGCGTCGAGCGCGAACACCTGCTCGTCGTTGCGGGACTCGAGGCTGCCGTAGACACGCTGGCCGTGTCGGTAGTAGGAGAGGGGACGCACGACGCCGTCCGCCACTTCCCAGTAGCCCTTTCGCTGCAGGGCGACATGTCCGCTGCCGAAGCCGAGCTCGCTGCGCGGCCGGCCGCTGTAGAAGGCCTCCACGTCAGCGCGGCTGAGCTTCTTCACCCGCTTGCGCAGGCAGGCCTCGCATAGCCACTCGGAATGGGGCGGATCGCTGTAGTGCACGACCTCGCGGGCGTTCCCGGAGCCGCAGCCGGCGCACGGTTCGGTGGCCCGGGCGAGGACGTAGTCGCTCTCCACGAGGTCTTGCAAGCCGGTCAGGGCGCAGAAACGCTCGAGATCGACGCCGCCTGCCTCCACCTCCTCGTAGAGGGACGGCGTCACAGCCGCGCGCAGGATGCCCGTGTGCTCGACCGGACCGACCTGGTCGTTGCGGTACGCCTCGGAGCGGATACCCATGCTGCGGGCCTTCACCCGCAGGTTGAAGTCGTTCGATACGAGCACCACCTGCGAGTCGGGATCCCCCTGCTGCAGCGCGGCGGCGACGGCGAGGATGCGGTGGTCCGCCTTCTCGATGTCGAGGCCCTCCGGCAGCAGCCCGACTTCCTGGTGGTTCAGTTCGATGCGCAAGGTGCCGCCGTTTGGCAGCGGCGCTCCCAGGACGATGTCGCCTTCCGCGGATAGCTGGTCCATCAAGCGGATCGCGGCGCGCGCATTCGCGCCCATGGCGTCCAGATGGGTCTTGAAGCGGTCCAGTTCCTCGATCGTGACGATTGGGATCACGACGGTGTTGTCGGCTCCGAAAGTGGCCAGGGACTGCGGGTTGTGCAGAAGCACGTTGGTGTCTAGGACGAACTGTTTGCCCAAAAACCTACCCCTCTCGCCCGACCGGACACTGCAGAGGGAATTAGCCGAGGACCCCTGTCCGTCCTGCGGTTCACGCAAATTACAATTTCGGGAGTGGATAATCTCTTCCGGTGCAGCAGGCCCCTATGTCAGGCGGCAGTGGCCGTCCGGCGAAGTTGTGATCAGCCTGGAACAAGCGGCACGGGAGGTCCAGGAAGCCGAGATGTCGCTAATGCAGCAGGCTGCAGCTGCAGGACCCGGAGGGATCAGGAGCTGGTGAAGCGGTATCCGAACTCGGTCGCCGGACGGCCGGCATTCTGGACCTCGACCACGTAGCGCCAGCAGTCTGGCAGTGTTCCGTCAGTGTCCGTCAAACCGTAGGTCCTCGCCAGTTCCGCGCTCGAAAGGACCCTGCCGGCGTAGCGGTCGACGCCGGGGTCTGCGGCCAAGGCAGCGACCCCGCGCGCCACGAATGTTGGAGACTCAGAGATGCAAAAGTGCGGCTCCTCTTGCAGCGCGTCGCGCCAGTTCTCCTCGCTGACCCCGAAGTTCGCGAGCATCCTTTCCGAGCGCAGCCACCCCGGCGTGACCGCAAGCGCGGTGCACCGCGCATCCTCCAGTTCGGCGACGAGGCCGATCGTGATGCGCTCGACGGCGGCCTTGACGAGGTCGTAATAGAAGCCGACGTTTTGCCGAAACGCCTTGTTATAGTCCGAGGTGCCGTCAGTCATCTCCACGACTAGGCCGCCGTCGTTGCGGAGCATAAGGGGCAGGGCCAAAGCGCACGTAATGAGGTGCGTCTCGATGCCCATCCGCAACATCCGCAGGCCCGCGTCTAGGTCATGTTCCCACAGCTTTTTGTCCCATTGGGCATAACGGTCCCCGCCAAAGATGTCGTTGACCAGGATGTCCAGTCGCCCTTGCTGCTTTTCGATACTGGACACGAGATCCGCTACCTGGGTTCGGTCCAGATGGTCGACGCGGATGGCGGTGCCTTCGCCGCCGGCCGCATGCATCAAATCGCCGGTCTCCTCGATCGTCTCCGGCCGGTCCATGTCCGAGGCGCCGAAGACCCTGCTGCTGCGTCCCGTGGCATAAGTGAATGCGCCCTGGCGCGCAAGCTCGATCGCGATGGCCCGCCCGGCGCCACGCGTGGCACCTGCCACCAAGGCGATCTTTCCGGCCAGTGGACGGCCGGGGAAATGGTTCGTCACGTTCCTCACCCTCTCCATTCGCTATGAGACTCGGCACAAGGGCGCCAGCCAGCGATCGGCGTCCTGCCGTCGGCGGCTCCGCAGAGCAGTGACAGCCCTCCGATCGGGTCTTCCGGCCGACCCGACCGTACCATATGATGACGTCAGTAACTGTCACCAATTAAACAGGGGGCGTGGAAATGCCGAAAGCCGACCGACTGCTCTCCGTGTTGCTGGCGCTGCATAGCCGCAGGCGCTTCACGGCCGGGGACCTCGCGCTGGAGTTCGGGATTAGCCGGAGAACGGCCCTGCGCTACCTGCACGAACTCTCTGCAGCGGGCGTCCCGCTCGCCTCGCGCCCGGGACCGGGCGGAGGCTATCTCGTCCTGCAAGACCGCACGCTGCCCCTGTCGTTCACTGTCGATGAAGCGGTTTCGCTCTTCTTCGCCTACCAGTCGCTGCGCAGCTACGGTGCGCTGCCGTTCGACGCGGAGCTCGGCTCGGCGCTGCGCAAGCTCTACCAGCACCTGCCGGCTGCGGCGAAGGAGCGCATCGACCGCCTGAGAGACCACCTTTCGTTCTCGATGCTGCATACCGACGTGGAGGCTCCGCACCTTGGAATCCTCCTGGATGCGGCGCTTGCGGGAGAGGTCGTCGAGATCCTCTACCGCTCCGCGCAGGGACCGAGCCGCCGCGACATCCAGCCGATCGGGATCTATGCCCAGAACGGCCTCTGGTACTGCCCGGCATACTGCTTTCACCGCCAGGCGATCCGCAGCTTCCGCGTCGACCGCGTGCTGGCGGCGGACCCATCGGCCAGTACACATGCGCCGCGGCCGGACATAGCCGCGCTAAAGCTTGAGGACTACTACGACAGCGTCCGCCTCGCGGCGGAGAAGACCCATTTGGAGGTGGAACTGACAGAGGCGGGTCTGCGCCATGTGGAGCACATGGGCGGGGATCTCGTCCGCAAGGGGCGCGGAGGGGTGCTGCGCAAGGAGATCGAGGTATCCGACATCCCGCTGTTCGCGCGCACGTTCCTAGGCTTGGGAGAGGACGCGCGCGTCCTGGCACCGCCGGAGATGGTCGCGATGATCCGAGAGATGCTGCGGAGCCGGCTCGCCGTGTACGGCGCTTGAAACGCGGCGCACCCCAAAAGCAGGCAGCGCGGAGCCGAAGTTCCGCGCTGCCTGCTCTTGCGTTATCGCGAGCGGTCCTCCGCCTCGTCCTCGATCTCGCGGCGGAACCCCTCGATCGCGTCTGCGCGCTGCGCCTGCTGACGCCTCAGATCCTGCCGCTGCTTCGGCCTGAGTTCTCCCCGATGGGCCTTCAGGTAGTCCTTGGTTTCGCGCATGTTCTCCATCGTGTTGGAGATGGACTCCTGCAAGCGTTCCACGTTGTCGGAGCGGTCATCCGGGTTCGGCCTCTCGTGCACGGGGCATCACTCCTTGCCGGTAGTGTCCCCGCGGCGAGGCGGCCGCATGTCCCTCGGCACTACGCCACCCAGTGCGCAGTCGCGAAGAGGGCAACAAAGAAGGCCCCGATCAAGATGCTGAGCCAGAGGAACGGGCGGATCCAGCGCGGCCGCTCCGCCAGGATGGCGCCCGCCGCGAGGAAGATCGGCCATGCCGAGAGGAGGAAGCGCGGCGCGGACATCAGCGGCACGCCGGTCGAAGGGTAGAACAGGGGCACGATCAGGACCGCGAGCGCGTACGACCAGAGGGCGGGCCGCAGCTTGCGGGCAGCCAAGACGACCAGGGCGATGCCGACGATCGCGAACAGGAGGTTCCAGACGTTGCTCATGGCTACAGCCGGCTCGCCGCCGGCGAAGAGGTGCGGCCAGTTGAATTGCGCGATGTTGCGGAAGAAGTCCGCAATTCCCTGGATGAGCGTGATCCAGGGCGGTGCGAAGGACCTGCCCCAGTGCGCCTGTGCCGCCTGGAAGGTCAGCGGGTTGCCGAAGCGCACCAGGAGATAGCCCATGTAGGATGCGAGACCCAGTGGCACGAGCAGGAGCGAAAGCCACTCGCGCCAGGGGCGGCGCTCCTGCCAGAGCGAGACGAGGAGCGGCACGCCAAGCAGGAGTCCGTCAACCGATGCCGCCGACGCGATGCCCGCGATGAGGGCCGCCCAGCCGTAATGCCGCAGTGAGAGGAGGTAGAGTGAAGCGGCGGACAGCAGCACCACCAGGGCTTCGGGGTAGACGGCATTGAAGTAGAAACTGCTCGGGAAGAACATGAGCGCGAGCACGCCGTACCAGGCGGCCGCGTGCCCGAGTTCCCGGCGCGCGAGCAGGAAGAGGAGCCATGCCCCGCCGGCGAAGCAGAGCAGCGACACGATGATCCCGGAGACCGCGGTACCGCCGAGCGCGCGCACCAGCAGCGGGTACAGCGGAAAGAAGGCGGTCGAGATAGACCTGCCCTCGTAGCCCAGGGTCGCGATGGAGAGATACCAGTAGCCGTCCCAGTGCGCCCAGACGCCCAGCAGGCTTTGGGACCAGTAGCCTGCGGCAGGGGCGAAGTAGCCCGGCACGTTCTGGACCCAGGCGTGCGGCAGGAAACGGAAGGCGAGTGCACCGACCTCGAAGATCAGCACACGGGAAAGCACCCCCAGGCCGATCAGCAGGGCGATCGGCGAAGGACGTGTGATGGACCCCTCTGCGCGGCTGGTGTCAAAGGGGCTTGCGGTCGGTATCGCGCGACTCAATGCTTCACCTGTTTCTGTCGCAGGGATGCGGGCAGCGAGCGCAGCGGGAGCGGCGTGATGCGTTCGTCGTTTATATAGGTTATCAGAACGAACAGTTCGTAGGGTGAGAGGTTCGTGCTGGTGCCGCGCAACGCGTCGGCGACTAGCAGCGTCTGGCTGCTGCCGGGCAGCTGCGGGAGGTACTTGATGAGGTCCTGGATCATGGCGATGGAAGCCTGCTTGGACGGGGTGCCGCCGGGCCACCCGAGATCCGTGAGCGCCTGGTCCGGACTGACGTCCATCGGCCAGCCGGGGGCCTGTGCCGCGGTTGTGAGGATGCCGTAGACCGTGTTCACGTCGAGGACGATATAGCCTCCGAGACGGATCTTGAGCCCGTTCGCGACATCGGCCGCGATGGTCTGAGCGTCCGCCGTCCCGGCGATCTCCGCTAGCGCCCCGCCCGGCGTTGCTAGGCTCCCGTGCACGGGAACGACGCCGACGTAGCGCTTCGCGGGGCGGATCACCGCGACGAAGGCGGCGATGCCGGGCCCCTGCGGGTCCTGTGCGGTTCCCTGCACCACGAACAGTATTGCCTTCGGCTTGTCGATCGTCGGGTCGGTGCGCTTGGGCGCGCTTCCGGAGCGTATCAAGACAGCGGCTCCCACCACCGCCAGGACGGCGAGCCAGACGAGGAGCCGTTTGCCGAATGCCGAGAGCGGAGGCCGGCCGCCTAGTTCCAGCCGGTCCGGGTTGCGAGCCACGCTGAGACACCACATCCTCAAGGCGAGTGGGACACGCCGGCCGCATCTGCGCGCCGATCTGGGCGGTCCGTGCAACGGGCCATACTTCTCCAGTATGCGCGGAGTTCCCTGGCCGGGAAGGACAAGGAACCATGAGACCGCGAGCAGGCAGAGGCAGCCGCGACTGGACGAGAGCGGCAACATGCGCTGGCGCCGCGCGAGACACCATAGATCCCATGAGACGGCGACTGGCTCTCATTCTATTTCTTGTCGCGTCCGCAATCCTCCCGGTGCCCGCTGCCCGCCCGGCGGTGCCTCTGACCGCCGAGGAGCAGTCGGTGAAGGAGGCGCTTCGCTCCCTCCTGCAGCGGCAGGACGACGCCGTGCTGACGGGTAACCGGCGCCTGCTGCGAACGGTGTACGCGCGCCGCGGCAGCATGGACGCCTTCCGGCATGCCGTCGCCCGACAGCAGTTTTTGCGTGCATGGCAGAAGGTGCGCGGAGTCCGGTTCGAGCAGGCGCGCGTTGGTCTGCGCACGCCTCGGATCAAGTTTCACGGCCAGGACGAGGTGCGAGTGACGGCGGTCGTTTCGGAATCCTTCCGCTATCACAGCCTGCGGGACGGCGCGCCGCAGGAGGCCTTCGGACTCGGCACGCGGCGCTGGTACACGCTGCAGCGCGAGCAGGGCGGATGGCGCATCCGCGCGGAGGACTACACGGACCCCCTGGACCAGGACACGCGTATCCCGGGCGAGGCACTGCCGCAGGAGGCTGCGCACGTGCCCCTACAGAACCTGCAGGCGTCTGTAAATGCGAGCACAGCCGAGAAGGCGGTCGCCTACGCCGACACGTACTGCGGAGCCGCAACCGGATGCGGCAACGGGGGCCGCTACAACCCCCGCTACGACGACTTCAACGGGGAAGGCGGGGACTGCACGAACTTCGTCTCGCAAAGCTTGCGGGCGGCGGGGTTGCGGCAGTCGGACGCATGGGCGTGGGATGCAGCGAAGGGCGACGGCACCCGCGCCTGGTCAAACGCGGACGGGCTTGTCGACTATCTTCTGGAAAGCGGCCGCGGCAGCCTCGTGGCGCGCGGCACCTACGCGGGACTTACGCGCCCGCGGCCGGATGGCGCCCCCGCTCCCATCACACAGATCGGGCCGGGAGACATTATCGGTTACCGCGAACGCGGCCGGGTCGTTCATCTTGGGCTCGTGGTGGGGCGTAGCTCGACGGGCTATGTCCTGGTCGATACCCACACCGCGGACCGCTATCACGTTCCCTGGGACATCGGCTGGGATCGGAGCGCGCGCTTTCTGCTCATTAAGCTCCACTATCCGATGCAAGCGCCGAGCGCGCAGCCGGACTGATCAAGCTTCCAAGGACGCAGGCGAATGCAGCGATCTGCGAGCAGGATGAAAGCGCGGTGGTCGCGCCTGCCCGCGCCTTGTTGGGCTGGGTTCCCCTCGTCCTCGTGCGGGGCCGAGGCTGCCGGTTGTGCGCGCGGCGGTGCTCTTGCGTCTAGTAGTTCATGCCGTTCGCCTCGCGGATCATGCCGGGGATCAGGAATGCGTCGACGATCCACCAGATGCCGACGGCCCACAGCAGCAGGAAGCCGACGACAACGAACGTCAAGATGTAGCCGGCCACGGTAAGGATCAGCATGATGACGGCGGTCTGCGGTTTGCGCAGGTAAAAGCGATGGATGCCGAAGCCTCCGAGGAAGAACCAAAGGAGGTACGCGATCGCGACACTCTTCGGCGGGGAAACGCTCACCTGGGACACGGCGACCCCTCCTCGCAACCGGACTCGGGACGAGAGAGTGCGGCGCTAGTTCCGGTCCTGCTCTCGCAGGGCGGGCGGCAGCGCACGCAGGATCCTCGCGGCGTCGATCGGCCGGGCCGACCTGACCCAATACCGCAGCAATTCTAGCCAAGACGCCGGTCTTGGCTGCTTCGGCGGCAAGCCCCAGTGCAGGATGGTGCGTCCGCCGTGGCCGTGGATGCGCTCGATCTGGGCGACCGACTCGAAGACGGTTACGGTCTTCCAGCGCGAGCACCACTCGAGCACCGCCTTGCCCGACGGCAGAACGGCGCCGACCGCAACGATGCCCGTTCCGCTGACGCCAGACGCGTCAACGATGCGATGCAGGTAGAACGGGCGAATGCCAGGAGGTGGTGTTCGCCAGGGCCACATGTGCACTCCTCCCGCTACAAGGCACTTTCTTACAGGTTATTTGGCTGCACAGTCCGGCGTGCCTTTGTTCACCGTCCCGGCACCGCCCGCATAGCGTGCGAGCAGTCTTCGGTGCAGGAGGCGAACCCAATGTCCGTTGACGTGC
>JAKAPV010000276.1 GCA_021806845.1 Bacillota bacterium
TGCGACCCCGACGAGATCAGCTACGTCATTCCCGGCAACGACGATGCGATCCGCGCCGTCAAGCTCTTGACCGCGCGCATGGCCGACGCGGTGCTGGAAGGCAAGCAGGGCGTCCAGATCGCTGAGTAGGCGGCTCCTCTGCGCCCCCGGTGAGAGCCGGGGGCGCCTTCGCACGAATACGGGAGGGAAAGCGGCTTTGGAGATCACTGCGGACATCGTCAAGGAATTGCGGACCAAGACGGGCGCCGGCATGATGGACTGCAAGCGTGCGCTTACCGAGGCGAACGGCTCGATCGAACGCGCTGTCGAGATCCTGCGCGAGCGCGGTCTCTCGCAGGCGGCGAAGAAGGCCGGCCGGGAAGCGTCCGAGGGGCTCGTCGACACCTATGTACACGCGAACGGCCGCATCGGCGTGCTGCTCGAAGTGAACTGCGAGACCGACTTCGTCGCGCGCAACCAGGAGTTCCGCGCGCTCGTGCACGAGATCGCGCTGCAGGTCGCGGCGGGAAGGCCTCGCTACGTCCGGCGCGAGGAGGTCCCGCAGGACATCGTGGCAGCCGAGTCGCGCATCTACGAGGCGCAGGCGGCCAATGAGGGCAAGCCCGCACAGATCGCCCAGCGCATCGTGCAGGGCAGGCTCGAGAAGTTTTACCAGGAAACGTGTCTCCTGGAGCAGGTGTACATCAAGGACGACAAGAAACGGGTGCAGGATCTCGTCACCGAGATGATCGCGAAGCTGGGCGAGAACATCCAGGTGCGTCGCTTCGCGCGCTTCGAGGTTGGCGAGGAGGCCGGTTCCGCCCAGGGGGAATAGGCGCATGGAGGCGCAGCGTCCGAAGTATCGCCGCGTTGTCCTGAAGCTGTCGGGTGAAGTGCTCGCCGGAGGCGAGGGCTATGGCATCGACCCGCGCGTCGCGACATCGATCGCCGAGCAGGTCCGCGAGGTGTCCGACCTCGGAGTGGAGCTGGCCGTCGTCGTCGGCGGGGGCAACATCTGGCGGGGCACGGCCGGCAGTGCGCTCGGCATGGACCGGGCGACGGCGGACTACATGGGGATGCTCGCGACCGTCATCAACGCGCTGGCGCTGCAGGACGCTCTCGAGCACCACGGAGTGCCGACGCGGGTGCAGACCGCGATCGAGATGCGGCAGGTGGCCGAGCCCTACATCCGACGGCGCGCGATGCGCCACCTGGAGAAGGGCCGCGTCGTCATCTTCGCGGCAGGGACGGGCAACCCGTACTTCTCGACCGACACGACGGCCGCTTTGCGCGCGGCCGAGATCGAGGCGGAAGTCATGCTCAAGGCGACCAAGGAAGAGGGGGTCTACGACGACGACCCCCGCCGCAACCCCAACGCCAAACTGTTCCGCGAGATCGGCTACCTCGAGGTGCTGCAGCGGGGGCTCAAGGTCATGGACACGACGGCGACATCCCTCTGCATGGACAACGGCATACCCATCGTAGTGTTCGACGTGAACCGCCAGGGCAATATCCGCCGGGCAGTGATGGGCGAACCGATCGGTACATTTGTAAGGGGGGACTGAGATGCACGCCCTGCTGAGTCAGGCCCAGGAGAAGATGCAGAAGTCGATCGCGGTGCTGCACGAGGAGCTGCAGACCTTGCGGGCCGGACGTGCCACCCCGGCACTCGTCGAGAAGGTCGTCGTGGAGTACTACGGCGCGCCGACGCCGCTGCAGCAGGTTGCGCAGATCTCGGCTCCCGAGCCGCGCCTCCTGGTGATCCAGCCCTGGGACAGGCAGCTCGTGCCGGCGATCGAGAAGGCGATCCTGAGGAGCGAGCTCGGCCTCTCGCCGGCATCCGACGGCAACCTCATCCGCCTGCAGATCCCGCAGCTGACGGAGGAGCGCCGCAAGGAGCTCGTCAAGGTCCTCCACAAGAAGGCGGAGGATGAGAAGGTCGCGGTCCGCAACGTGCGGCGCGACGCCCAGGAACACCTGAAGGCGGAGCAGAAGCAGGCGAAGATCTCCGAGGACGAGCTGCGCCGACTGCAGGACGAGCTCCAGAAGCTGACCGACCGCGCGATCGGGGAGATCGAGCAGGCGACGGCCGCGAAGGAGAAGGAGATCCTGGCGGTTTGATGCGCTCGCTGGTGGGATGTACCCTGGAAGAGGCGGAGGCTCTCTGCCGGCGCGAGGGTCTCGGGCTCTCGGCGCAGCGGACGGTGCCGCCGCGAGAGTTTGCCGGCGATCAGCTGCGCGTGATCCGCGCGCGGCAGGGTGAGAGGGTGGTGGAGGTCCTGGTGGCGTCGTTCCAGGCTGCGCAGGATGCGACACCATGACGCAATACGGCGCGCGCCACGTCGCGATCATCATGGACGGCAACGGCCGCTGGGCCGCGAGCCGCGGCCAGCCGCGGCCGTACGGCCACCGCGCGGGGGTTGAGGCGCTGCGCAAGATCGTGCGCGCCGCGCCCGACCTCGGCATCGAGTATTTGTCGGTGTACGCCTTCTCGACGGAGAACTGGAAGCGCCCGGAGGCGGAAGTCGAGACGCTGATGGACCTCCTGGTGGAGTACTTGCGCGGCGAGGTGGACGAACTCGACCGCGAGCAGGTCAAGATCATCTTCCTCGGCGACGACCGCGCGATGCCGGAGCGGTGCAAGCGCGAGATGGACATCGCGGCGGCGCGCACCGGGCGCAACCAGGGTCTGGTGCTCGCGATCGCGGTGAACTACGGCGGCCGGGACGAGATCGTGCGGGCCGTGCGCAGGGCGCTCGCCGACCCGAAGAAGGCGGCCGAGCTGGACGAGGAGACGTTCGGCGACTTCCTCGACACGGCCGGCATGCCGGACCCCGACCTGATCATCCGTCCGAGCGGCGAGCTGCGCCTTTCGAACTTCCTCCTCTGGCAGAGCGCATACGCGGAACTCTTTGTCACGCCGGTCTACTGGCCGGACTTCGACGAGCAGGAGCTCGAGCGGGCGCTCCAGCATTTCCAGCAGCGCGACCGGCGCTTCGGGGGACACGGATGAAGCGGAGCACCCTCGTCCTCCGGACGGCCAGCACGATCGTGGCGATGCCCCTCGTGCTGGCACTCGTGTACCTTGGCGGCTACTACCTGCTCATCGGACTCGTCGGATTCTACCTCCTGGGCGCCCACGAGTGGAGCCGCATCTGCGAGGAGGGCGGCTCGATCCCGGTGAGCTGGCTCAACTTCTTCGGCGGGCTGCCGATCCTCTGGGTCGCGTTCACGGGCCACATGTGGCTGATGTGGCCGACGATGGCAGCCCTCCTGGCTGTGAATCTGATCGTGCCGCCGCTGATCGGACTCTCCGGCGGCACGGTCGGCATGGACCTCTTCGGCCAGGTCTACATCGCGTTGCCGCTGGCGTACCTCTTCCTGCTGCGCGCCCACGGCTTCGCGCCGACCGCGACCGGGCTCCTGCTCGTCTGGGCGACGGACATCGGCGCCTACCTCGTCGGGTCCCGCTTTGGTCGCCACAAGCTCTTGCCGCGCCTCTCGCCCGGCAAGTCCTGGGAGGGGACGCTGGGAGGCATTTTGCTCGCGGTCGTGGCTGGCCTTTTGCTGTCGCCGCTGCTGCTCGGGCGCAGCGCCTGGTATGGCGTGGCGATTGGCGTCGTGACAGGGCTCCTCGCGGTGCTTGGGGACCTCGGGGAGTCGGCGATCAAGCGCTGGGCGAACAAGAAGGACTCCGGCAACTTCATGCCGGGGCACGGCGGCCTCCTCGACCGCATCGATTCCCTTCTGTTCGCGCTGAGATCGGAA
>JAKAPV010000277.1 GCA_021806845.1 Bacillota bacterium
CCTCGCGGCGGACACCCTTGCCTCTGGCTAACGGGCTCGTGCTGCCTCGCCCGTAGCGGACTTTCACCGCCGAGTCGACGCCCATGCCGGGCGTACCAGAGAGGGCACCGTCCAGTGCGGACGGTGCCCTCTTGTCGCGCATGTCCCAACCGGGGTCGCCGCGTCTCACCAGGTGACGGTGATCTCCGCAGAAGAGCCCGGCACGCCGGGGATCTCGCACGTGACCGGCTGTGAGAAGTCCGCGTCGCCGTCCGCCCCCTGTGGCATCTGCAGGATGAAGGCGGTGGAGCCGTCGGATCCCGTCACCCCGGAGAGCGGGTAGGCGGAGAGGGCCGCAAGTCCGCTGCCGCCCTCGTCGGCGGCGCCCGCCTCCTCGCTTCCCTGCATCGTGCCGATCGTCATGGCGACGGAAACCCACGGCACGTCGTGCCCGCTCGCGTCCTCCACGACGAACGTCCCCATCGCGAGACCCTGCCCAGTGGAGACCGACACCGTCGGGTGCAACGCGACGACGTGTGGACCGACGGCGGCGCTCAGGATGGCGGACGTCACCCCCTGCGCACTTGTCTCGTACCAGATGGGGATGCCGGAGCTCCCGGGCTGCAGTGTGGCGGTCATAACGGGCGTGCCGTCCTGGGAGGTGAGAAAGCCGCCGGTCTGGTCGGTGCTCATCAGGGTCACCCTCTCGGGCGAGGCGGCCGATACGGTGGTCGGGTTACCGTACTGATCGATGGGCTTCAGCGTGAGCGGCGTCGGCGCGCCCGCCTGCAGGGACGCCGGGTGATCGAAGGTGATCCGCTGGCCCTGGGCGTCGAAGATGCCGTAGCTCACCTCTGGACCGCCGACGATCTGCGCGCTGACCGTCTGCGTGAGGGGATGGTAGAGGCTGCCCGCGGCGGTATCCGTCACGGTAGCCGTCACCGTGGTGCCGGTCTGCGCCGGCACCTGCATCTTGGCGTGGCCGCTGCGCAGTGTGAACTGCGAGGAGTTCGTGCCTACGGTGATCCACATCGGGTCGGCCGTTGTGACCGGGTTCCCGGACGCGGTAAGCGCCTCGATCGCGACCTCGATCGGATCGCCGTCGCTGATCTGCGTCGCACCCGTCTTTGCGTCGGTCAGGGTCACGACGAGCTTTGCGGCCTTGGAGAGCGTAAGGACCTGCGAAGTGGCGGTGTAGGTCTGGCCCTCCAGCGTCGCCGTCGCGGCAACCTGGCTGCGCCCCGTCGCGCTACCCGCGGTGTAGGTGCCGTCCGCGGCGAGCGTCCCCACGGTCGCCGAGAGCTTCACGGTGGCCTTCACGGGCGTCCCGTCTGCGTCGTGCACCCCGAGCACCTGGAAGCGGGTCGACTGCCCGGGGTAGAGCGAAGCAGTCGTCGGCGAGAGGTCGATCGTAAGCGGCGTCTTGACGACCGTCAAGTCGAACGTAGCACTGGCCTGGCCGTCGCGCAGCGTCACCGCCGTCGTTCCCGTGGTCTTCCCGGACATGAGGGTGAACGTCTGCCCGATCGGCACGCACCAGGTTCCCGCGACGCTCGGGCTGCACGAATTGCCGACCACCTGGAGGATCGACGGGTTCGCGATCTCTACCCGCACGGTGCCGGACGGGATGCCCTGCCCATGGGCGTCGAACACGCCGAAGCTGACGTCGGTCGCGGCGTCCGGGTTGGTCGGGGAGCCGTCGTAGGTGAGCGTGGGAGGTGCGTCGCCAATTCCGCTGATCCCGATGTAGGCAGGTGTGCTTGCGGAGGCGGGATTCGTCCATGCCTGCATCTGGCGCTGCGCCGCGAGGTCCAGGAGAGCCATGGCGTCGCTGGGGGTGAGCAGCGCGTTCGGCGAAAGGTCGCCGCTGCGCCAGGGTAGTATGCCGTAGAGGAGCGCTTCGTTCACATACCCGCGCAACGCGACGGGGATCGAGGCGTTGTCACGGAAGGGCATCGGGCGGTTCGCGAGCGCCTGCGCGAGCTCTGGCTGCGCGTTCGTGGCAACGGCGCTGCGCGCCATCACCGTCATCGCGATCGCCTCGGCGCGCGTGACAGTCTTCTGGGGGTCGGCACCGACCGGGAACAGCCAGCCGGCGTTCAGCGCCGCCTCCCAGTATGCCGTCTGCTCGCCGAACGCCGGAAGGCCGCTCGGCGGCGAATCGCCGATGTAGAGGACCGTGGGCTGATCGCCCATCAGCGCCGTCAGCTCCTCGACGAACTGGGCGGCGGTGAGGGTAGTGGCGGGAACCTTGTTCGCTCGCTGCGCGAGGTAGGCGTCGAGTTGCAGGATGGCGTGTCCCATCTGGAACGTCGTCAGTGCCTGCTGCGGCAGGAAGTAGCCGTTGGACTGGCCGCGGAAGATGCCGATCTTGTAGGCCTCGTTGATGTAGCCGCGTGCCCAGGCTGGGATGTGCCCGTCGTCGCGGAACACGCTCTTCTGGCTTGCGAGGGCGGCGGCCGCCGCCCCGTCCCCGAGCGCGTTCACCTCGATCTTCGCCGCCATGGCGCGCGTCAGGGAGGTGTCGGGACGGAACGTGCCGTCCGGGTAGCCGTCGGACCAGTGCGCCTCAGCCGCCGCCGTGATCCAGGGGCCGAGCAGGTGGTCGTTCTGCAGGTCCTTGAAGGGCGAGTACTGGGTCGAAGGCTGCAGGCCGAGTGCGAGCGCGGCGGCGTAGGTGAACTCTCCGCGCGTCTCCAGCGGCAGGCTGCGGCTCGCGGCCTGCACGCGCGCAGGGCCGGCGGACGTCGAAAGGAGCAGGACGGTACCAAGTAAGAGGAAGAGAAGTCCTTGCAGCGCTCGGCGCATGCGTCACCGCCACGTCGCAGTCTCGGAGGGCGCGTGGCGCCTCCGGCGCGTTCGATTCTAACGGCGGTGCGGGGACAAGTCGTTAGGACTCTGATGGGAATGCGGAGGACGAGGTGCCGCTGCGACGGGTCCTTTGGAACAGTCCTCCACCGGCAGGCTCGCCTCGGAGCCGAACAAACGAGAACGGTGCTACCGCCACCCGCTGACAAAAATCAGGGGGTCACGCCAAAATCAGCGCCTGTTCGCAGCAAAACAAGGAGCGCAGGCCCCACATCGTGGGAAGTCTGCGCCCGAAAACCCGCTCTGTAAAAAGGAGTGGTGCGCGCGGTAGGGCTCGAACCTACGACCCGCTGATTACAAATCAGCTCGTGTTGCAACGTGGCCTGCGAGACAGATCTTTCGCCCCACACGCCAGCCCAGCGACCGCTCCAGGAAAGTTTCCCGAAGCGGTCGCTGCTCCATCACGGCTTCGGCTGCTGCATCTCCACGTACCGCCGCAACACTGCATTGATCGCCGTCTGGTAGCCCTTGCCCCGGCTCTTGAAGAAGTGGAGGACATCGCGGTCGAGTCGCAGGGTTACCTGCTGTTTTGAGCCAGGCAACAGCACCGCCTGCGTCCAGAAGGTATCCTCAAGCGGCGGGTTGTCAGCGTAGTCCAGTTCGTCGTCCCTTAAAGCGTCAACCTTTGCCCAGTCCGTCTTCGACCGCCTTGCGGTACGCTTTTCGCTCACGTTGATTCGCCCTCCTCAAGGAGATGATCCTGCGCTTCCCTGGTCCCCGATCCGTCCAGACAACCACCAACACCTGACCGTGCAGCTCGCCGACGCCCTGCCAGCGATCCTCGCCATATTCTTTGCGGGTGTCTCTCCTGGCGTACAGATCGCCTTCGAACAGCGCTTCTGCCTCCGTGAAGTCGATCCCGTGCTTGGCGATGTTCGCCTCGTTCT
>JAKAPV010000278.1 GCA_021806845.1 Bacillota bacterium
CGCCCAAGTCGCGCCGACTTCACCTCGGTCCCCGTCAAGGCGATCCCCGCCTCGACCGTTTCGAGGACGAAGTAGTCGTGCCGGGCCTTGCGGTTGTCGGCGACGATCTTCATTGCGCTTCGCCCGCAGGCTCCTTTGCGCCATCCTTCGCCGCGCCGTCCTTGGGACCTTGCTTCGTCTTACGACCGGAACGGCGCCTACGATTATAGTTGCGACGGGACTTTCTTTCAACCTTCGCCGCAGGCTCGGTCGGTTCCGCAGCGGCATCTGCGTCGCCCGCAGTCGGCGTCGCTGCGGTTTGCTGAGCGGCAGTCGGCTGCACTTCGGAAAGCGACAGATCGATCTCGCCGTGCTCCGTATCGACGCGCTCGACGCGCACGCTCACGCGGTCCGCGAGGCGGAACAGGCGCCTCGTGCGCTCGCCCTGAAGCTGGAAGAGCTTCTCGTCGAAATGGTAGTAGTCGTCCGTCAGGGAACTCACGCGCAACAGGCCCTCGACGCCGAGGGAAACCTCGACGAAGACGCCGAACGGCACGACGCCGGTGACGATGCCTTCGAATTCCTCGCCGACCTTGTCTTGCATGAATTCGACCTTCTTGAGGTCCACCGACTCGCGCTCCGCCTCGTCCGCGAGCCGCTCGCGCTCCGAGGAGAGGCGCGCGATCTCGGGCAGCCGGTCGACGAGGTCCTCGCGCCGCGCGTCCTTGATCGGCTTCTTGCGCAGGTGCTCTTTCAGGATGCGGTGGATGACGAGGTCCGGGTAGCGCCGGATCGGCGACGTGAAATGCGTATAGAGCGGTGCCGCGAGCCCGAAGTGGCCGATCGACTGCACGTCGTAGCGCGCACGCGCCATCGAGCGCAGCACGACCGCGGCGACCATGTCGCGCTCCGGCCGCTGCGCCGCCCGCGCGAGGATGTCCTGGAGCATGCGCGGGTGCAGCTTCTTGCCGTTTTGCGGCAGGTGGTAGCCGAGGCGCCCGAGGAACTGGCGCAGGCCCTCGAGCTTCTCCGGGTCCGGCTCCTCGTGCACACGGAAGAGGAAGGGCAGGGTGTGGCGCGTCGCCACTTCTGCGACGACCTCGTTCGCCTGCAGCATGAACTCCTCGATCAGCTGGTCGGACGGAGTCCTCCCGCG
Organism: Bacillota bacterium; assembly: GCA_021806845.1. Lineage (GTDB taxonomy): Bacteria > Bacillota > Sulfobacillia > JAJZYS01 > JAJYTV01 > JAJYTV01. The sequence goes on from JAKAPV010000278.1 coordinate 1,136, forward strand.
CCGCTCGATCGCGAGCGGCCGTCCCGACGGGTCGAGCTTGACCTTGTATTCTGTCGTATCGAAGTCGATCGCGCCGCGCTCGCGGCGGCGGCGGCCGAGGATGTCCTTGAGACGCGTCATGCCGAACAGCACCGGCATCAGTTCCTGGTAGGTCTCGTCCGGCGGGTCTCCGTCCAGGGTGCGGTTCACGCCGCTGTAACTGAGGCGGGCGACACTCCGGATGACCGACTCCTGCAGCACGTGGCGGATGCGCCGGCCGGCCGTGTCGAAGTCGACGAACACGGAGAGCGTCAGGCGATCCTCCTGCGGGTTCAGGCTACAGATGCCATTCGACAGGCGCTCCGGCAGCATCGGGATGACGCGGTCGACGAGGTAGACGGAGGTTCCTCGCCGGTAGGCCTCGCGGTCAAGCGGCGTGCCCTCGCGCACGTAGTGGCCGACGTCGGCGATGTGCACGCCGAGGCGCCAGCCCTCTTCCGTGGCCTGCAGCGAGACGGCGTCGTCGAGGTCCTTCGAGTCGTCGGAGTCGATCGTGAAGATCTGCAGGTTCCTAAGGTCGACGCGGCCGCGGATGTCCTTTTGTGCGACTTCTGCGGGTATGCGCTCCGCTTCCTGCAGGACGTCCTCCGGGAAGGCCTCCGGCAGGTTGTGCTTGCGCACGATCGCGAGGACGTCGACGCCCGGCTGCCGGAGGCCGCCCAGGCGTTCGATCACCTTGCCGACGGGGCCGCGGCGCGCATCGCCGAAAACCTCGACGCGGCAGACGACGAGTTCCCCGTCGCCCGCATCCAGCCGGGCGCTCTCCGGAATGATGATGTCGTAGGCGTCGCGCCCGTCCTGCGGACGGACGAACCAGGCTCCGCCGACGCACTCGATGCGTCCGACGATGGTGTCGCGGGTCCGCTGCACGATCCGCACGACCTCCGCCGCGCGGCCCTGCAGGCGCCGCGCCAGCACGCGGTCGCCATGCATGGCGCCCTTCAGGTGCTCGACCGCGACGCGCAGGTCCTCACCGTCGCGCTCTTCGGGGATGAACCACGAGTCGCCGCGGCGCGTCCCCTGGATGCGCCCCGGCACGAGGTCCACCTTGCCCGGCACCGCGAAGCGCCCGCGCCGCGTCTTGAGGATCTCGCCGCGCGAGACCATCTCGTCGAGCAGCCGATTGAAGGCAGGCCGGCGCTCGGCCTTGATCTTGAAATTCTCCGCGAGCTCGTCCGCCGAAAGCGGGCGCTGGGTCTCCTCTGCGATGAAAGCGATGACCTGGGAACGCTGGGGCAGGTCAGACGGCCTGCGCCGCCTGCTCATGCCGATACTCCGAAAACGCCGTCAAGGAACCGGGCGGCCCGCTCTGCGAAGAGCGCCGCCTGTTCCCTCGGCTCATGTTCATGCGAAGCCAAACTCTCAAACTCCTTTTGCCGGCTACCCAACAGATCGAATAGCGCCTTCGACGCTTCGGGGCGCACGGTATGGTCGAACTCGGACTGCAGCACAAGGCTCGGGGCCCGCACCGCAGGTGCCTGCGCGCGCGCCTCGCGGATGTAGCGCAGGAGTTCCGCCACGGCGCGCACGGGCAACCGATCCACATTGCCGCCCGGCTGTACCCGGATGGTCGGCACGACCCGCCACAGAAGCGGCGCCAGGCGGGCGTACCGATTCTGCACCGCGGCCGCCGGGTTCACCATCACGAGCGCGCGCACGGGAAAGTGCGCGGCGAGGTCTAGCGCAAGCATTCCCCCGAGCGACAGCCCGCACACAGCAACGCCGCTGCCGGCGCTCGCCTCGACGAGCTCGAGGAGCGCCAGCTCGGCGCCGCGCCGCCAGTCGTCGGCCGTCGCGGCTCCGAGGTCCCGCCAAGTGCCGCCGTGGCCGGCGAGCCACGGCGCGTACACGTTGTAGCCCCGCTCGCCCAGCGCCGTGCCGAACGCGCTGAGGTGTGCCGGCTGACCGGTGAATCCGTGCACAAGCAATACGCCTGGCCCGCGCCCGGGCCAGCGCAGTGCCTCGCGCGCCAACGCCCTATCCGAGGCGCGTGATGACGATCGAGAGCGCGAAGAACACGAACGCCAGGATCGCGGTCATGCGCGCCAGCGTCTCGTCAATGCCGCGCCGGCGTCCGAAGAAAGTGTCTCCGGAACTGCCGAAGGACCCAGTGAAGCCCGGGACGCGGGCCGACTGGAGCAGGATCCCCACGACGAGGGCGATCGCCACTACGATGTAGAGGACCATCAGGACCAGCTTCAAAAAGTCACCGCCCAAATCTGCTTACTTAGAGGAGTGTAGCACCCCGCGACGCGCGCGCACAAGCGCGCCCGCGTACACGCCGGTCGGACCCAGCTCGTCCGCGATGCGCAAGAGCTCGTTGTACTTCGCGACCCGCTCGGAGCGGGCCGGCGCACCCGTCTTGAGCTGCCCGGCCGCGGTCGCCACCGCGAGGTGCGCGATCGTCACGTCCTCGGTCTCTCCGGAGCGGTGCGAGACAATGCGCTCAAAGCCGCTGCGCTGCGCGAGCTGCATCGTCGAGAGCGTCTCGGAGAGCGTGCCCACCTGATTGAGCTTCACCAGGATGGCATTGACGGCGCAGCGTTGGA
>JAKAPV010000279.1 GCA_021806845.1 Bacillota bacterium
CTCCCGTCGCCTGCAGGTTGCGGATCCGGTCCTCGACCTGGTCCGGATCGCCGTAGTCGACGTGGGTGAAGCCGGGCACCAGCGGCAGGTAGGGCTCACGGTAATAGCCCTTGCCGGTGGCAGACAGCGAACCGAAGGTCTTCCCGTGGAACCCCTGACGCATGGCGATGATCCACGTCTTGCCCGTGGCGAGCCGCGCCAGCTTGAGGGCCATCTCGACGGCTTCGGTGCCGCTGTTGACCATGTAGGAATGCTGCAGGTCCCCCGGCGTGATCTCGGCGACAATGCGCGAGAGGTAGCCGCGCAGGGGGTCCACCATCTCCTGGCTGTGCAGCGCGTAGCGGCCGAGCTGCGCGCGCACCGCCGCAACCACGCGCGGGTGGCGGTGGCCGAGCATGTAGACGCCGAAGCCACCCAGGCAATCGAGGTAGGCATTGCCGTTGGTGTCATAAAAGTAAGCCCCGCCGTCCTCCCACTCGACGATGGTGTAGTCGTCGGAGACGGACTTGCGGTGCTCGAGGATGGCCTTCGTGACGTGGTCGGTGAAGTTCTCCACGGAGTCTTGGACGATCTGCTGGCGCTCCTGGGGCGTCAGGTCGTCCCGTTCGATGTAGCCAAGGACCCGGGTCGCGTCCCTCTTCGCAGATTCGATATCCCGCATCCGGCAGGCCTCCCCTGTCTTTCGCAATAATGCGAAAGCATCAAGAATCGGCCCGCAAATACGTTCGATCAGGTCGAATTCCTGCTGGAATCCACACGAGATGTCTGGAAAAGTTGCAGCTTCCGGTAGAGGGTGGCGAGGCTGATGCCCAGATGCTCCGCCACGCGGCGCTTGCCGTCAGTGTCGCTGCCGTAGGCGCGCAAGAGTGGCGCGATCACGGAGAACTCGAAGTTCTGGACCATTTCATCGAGCGGCTGGGCGGGGAGTCGCGGTGCGCGGTGCAGGCGCTCCGGAAGGTGCTGTGCCGTGATGATGCGCTCGGCACGGCGGGCGGACACCTCGACTACGGCTGCGAGCTCGCGCAGGTTGCCGGGCCAGGAGTGATCGACGAGCAGACGCATCGCGTCGGCGGCGATGGCGATGGGAGCATCGGAGGCGGCGGCCTGCACCCGCGCGAGGAAGGCGTCGCACAGTTCGGGGATGTCCCCCTTTCGCTGGCGCAGGGGGGTCAGGTGGATGACCGACTGGCTCAGGTACGCGTAGAGGTCCGCGAGAAATTCCCCGCGCCGCACCGCATCTGCGAGTCGGCTGGTCGTGGTGGCGAGCACGCGGCAGGAGAGTGCTAGGGGAATGGCCGCGCTGGCTCCTGCCGCGCGCAGCGCGGCAAGCAGCCGCTCCTGCAGGCGCAGCGGCAGCTTGTCGACATGATCGAGCAGGAGCGTGCCGTTCGCCGCGAGCGCAATCGCGCCGAGCCCGCCGCCCGACTCCTGCCTCCCGAAGATGACGCCCTCGAGGGCGTGCTCGGCGATCGCGTCGATGTGCACGGCGATGAAGGGCTCACCGCTGCGCGGGGAGTTATCGTGGAGCGCCGCCGCGACGGCCGACGCCCCGGCGCCTGGTTCGCCCCAAATCAACAGAGGCTCTATGCGGGGGGCGGTCCTGAGCACCTCGTGGCGCAGGCGCTCGGCTTGCAGGGAGCGGCCCACAAGGTTCGCGACGGCGACGGGGACGCGCACATTCGTGAGCTCATAGGCGAGCTGCTGCAGCGCCTCGGCGCTGCGCAACACCACGAGTGTCGTGCCGTCCGCGAGCACGGGACGCGCATTGGCGATCAGGGGGATGTCGCTGCGCGGCTGAACGCGAAACCGCCGCACGCCCGGCTGCAGCGGCTGATCGAAGAGGTCCTGCCAGGTCTCGTGCGCAATGGTCCATCCCGTAAGCTCCCGCGCCGGCGTGCTGACGACCGAGAGTCTCCCATCCGGCGCGACGAGGATGACGCCCTCGTCGATGCTGTCCTGGATCAGGCGGAGTTCGGCGTGCGCGCGCGCAAGATCCTCGGTGCCCGTCAGGTACTCGAGGCGACTCGCAAGCAGTCCGGCGAGCCGCTCGCAGAATTGCAGCACTGCACGGCTGCGCTGGCGCACGAGGGCCGCCTGCTCCTCGGTGAACGCGACGAGGCCGACGATGCCGACGGCGCGGCCGGAGAGCAGGATCGGGGCGGCGAAATCCGCCTGTTCGAGCATGGTGCCGCCCTGTCCGACGATCGGGTCGTAGAAAGGATCGGTGGTGTCCAGCGCCGCCTCGGAACGGCCGGATGCCAGCACGCGGCCATACAGGCCACCGCCGATGCCGCCCTCCTCGAATGCACCGATGCGGTCGCGGTAGATTCCGGTGCCAGCGACGATGCGCAGGCTGCTGTCCACGACTTCGGCGTCGATGCCGAAGGCGGCGAGGATCGCCTCGGCGACGCGTTGCGCGTCGTCCGCGATGCGCGCGAGCGGACCTTCCACGGCACACCTCCAGGCGGGGCGGTGCTTTGCAATTGTAATTCGCCCTGATAGCACCGGATCCCCGTCTGACAGGAGCACGCGGAGGCGCGGGATTATCTGGCGGCAGGCCCAGCGCACTCGCATCACATCTGCCGGCGCGGACAGGCAAGCCGTATTGCTTTACTCATAGCCATGGACGGTGAGGCGGGAGAGCATGCACGCAACCGTCGTCGGAGAGGGCAGACTCAACGAGCGGGCATGGGCGCGCTACATGGAGGTCGCGTGCCGTGTCACAGCCCGCTGCACGGACGAGGAACTCGGCGTCACACTGGCGGACGACACCCGTCTTCGCAGCCCAGGCAACAAGACAGCTCCACACACTGCCGCGAAGGAAGTCGCACCTGGCCGGAGCGTACCGAAGGGTGGCGCCGAAACGGGGCGCTGAGCTGCCGTCCGCACAGGCTCTCAAGTGACTGGGGGCCGTCCGCTCAGGTCCTTCGCGGGCTGATCCTTGCCGCTCCCTTTCTCGCGGTCACGGGTATCGCGGGTCCGCCGGATGCGAGGCAGCACCCGCTGCTTTCCACAAGAACGCTATATGTGGAGTTTTGAGTGCGCCGTGACAGCTGACTGTACAGTTATGCCGTATCGCGATTATGCCGATGGACGATCCTGTCAGCTGTGAAAAGCCACATGTGGCGAGCTCGGCCCCGGATTTCGGTGCGCCGGGTAGGCCGGCTATCTCGAATGAAGTAGCCCACTCTGACGAGCGAATTTGGTTGCCGGCAGGAAGTTGCGGAGGATCCAATGGTAGATCACGCCACGCGAGACGCCGAAGTGCTGGGCGGCCTGGTTCGGCGCGTAGTTTGCCATGTCCTCCAACGGGACATGCCCAACCTTGGCGGGCCCATCCGTGCGCTTCAGGGCTGCGCGTTCAGGAACGAGCGTCATGGCAGCCTTCCGGTCTGGAGTGCTCCGCAGGGTGAAGGCCAAAGAGCACGGGCGAGAGCGCTTGGATGCGGGGACCGGCAGGAGGTTTCGGGAGCGTATGCGAACGACGTCGTGTACACGAAGCTTGTCAGTGCAGCCGAGCGTCGCGGTGTAGAACCGGGGAGGATGGAGATGGCCGCCAAGGGGAAGAAGCCAGATCCCGAGTCCGTATACCAGGAGGGCCGCCGCGAGTTTCTCGCCGCGCGGTACGGGAAGGCGATCAAGGCGTGGAAGCCGATCGCCGTGTTGCCTGCGATGCGGCCCATCCTCGCCGAGGCATACCTGCGCAGGGGGCTCGAC
>JAKAPV010000280.1 GCA_021806845.1 Bacillota bacterium
AGGCATCGATCACCCATATCGTCGAGGCGGCCGGAGTCGGGCAGGGGACCTACTATCTCTACTTCGCCCAGAAGCGCGACATCTTCGTCGCCCTCGTCGGCCACCTCGCGCGGGCGCTGCGCGAGGAGATCCACGCGGGCATCCAGGGCGCCCGGACGCGGGAAGAGATCGAGCGGCAGGGCTTTCGGGCCTTCTTCCGCTTTGTCGAGAAGCACCCGCACGCATACCGCATCGTCCGCCAGGCGGAGTTCGTCGACCAGGAGGTCTTCCGCGACTACTACCGCTCGCTGGCCCGCGGCTACCGCCGCGGCCTGCAGGCCGCGATCGACGCCGGCGAGTTCGCCCGGCTGGACACCGAGGCGGTCAGCTACGCGCTGATGGGCGTCGCGGACTTCATCGGCATGCGCTACGTCCTCTGGCAGGACCCCCCGGGCACCGTGCCGGACGCGGTCATCGAGGACCTGATGCGTCTCTTGCTGCCTGGACTGCGCGGGGGATTAGGGGGGTAAGGAACTGGCTGCAGAGTGGGCCGGGCTGGTCGGGGTCAGCGGCTACGTCCCGGAGGGGCGCATCGAGGCGGGCGAGATCGCGGGCCTCACCGGCCTTCCGGAGGCGGTCGTGCAGGGGAAGCTCGGCATCGTGCGCAAGACGAGGCCGGGACCTGAGGACCAGCCGCACGCCATGGCGGTCAAGGCAGCGCGCCGCCTCCTGCGAGAGCAGGCGGTGGACGCCGCGGAGATCGATGTCATCATCTCGATCACCGAGGAGTACAAGGAGTATCCCGTCTGGACGACCGGCATCGCCATGCAGGAGGAACTCGGCGCCGAGCGGGCGTGGGCGTTTGACCTGCAGCAGCGCTGCGGCACGGGCGTCCTGGCGCTCAAGCTGGCGCGCGACCTGATCGTGGCCGATCCGCACGTCTCGAACGTGCTGATCGCGGGAGGCTACCGCAACATCGACCTGATCGACTACCGCAACCCCAGGGTGCGCTTCATGTACAACCTCGGGGCGGGCGCGGGTGCGGCGCTCGTGCGCCGCGGCCACCCGCGCAACCGCATCCTCGGAACGGCCGTACGCACCGACGGGAGCTTCTCGCGGGACGTGATCGCGCCGCGCGGCGGCAGCATGCGCCCGCTTGGAGACTGGCAGGTGCCGCTGCTCGACGTGCCCGACCCCGCCTCGATGAAGGAGCGGCTCGAGGAGCGCTCGATGCGCAACTTCCTCGCGGTCGTGGACGAGGCGCTCCAAAGATCCGACCTGGAGCGCACGGACATCGGCTACCTCGCCCTCCTGCACATGAAGCGGAGTGCCCACCGCGCCGTCCTGGGGGCGCTCGGGCTCAGGGAGGAGCAGTCGATCTACCTTGAGGAGTACGGCCATATCGGGCAGGTCGACCAGATCCTCTCGACAGAGCTCGCGCTGCGGGAGGGGCGCGTGCCGGACGGCAAGGCGCTCGTCTGGGTGAGCGCGGGCATCGGCTACGCGTGGGACGCGGCGGTGATCGAATGGGGACCCGTGGCCCCCTAGACCTACGAAGTGAGGCGACCGCAGTGGTGACCGACTGGGCGTCGCGCCGGGCGCTCCTGAGTCCGGACCGCACCGCCGTCTACGACCTCGAGCAGGGCCGGGGCTATACATACCTCGCGATGCGCGAGCGGACCGCGCGGCTCGCGGGGGTGCTCGCGGGGATGGGGATCGGGGCGGGCGACCGCGTCGGCATCCTCGCGCGCAACGGCCTGCCGCACATCGACCTCTGGCTGCTCTCCGGCTACCACGGCACGGCCGTCGCGCCGCTCAACTGGCGGCTGCCGGCGGCGGAGCTCCTGCCGCTCGCGCAGGGGGCGGGCCTCAGGGCCCTCTACTGCGCGCAGGAGTTCTGGGCGGCGGGCGAGGAGATCGCCCGCGAGACCGGCCAGCGGCTTCTCCCGCTGGGAGAGCCCTACGAGCAGGCGCTCGCCGGGGCGCGGGAACTGCCCCCAGCCCCGCCGGAGGAAGCGGACGTCGCGATGCTCCTCTTCACCGGCGGCACGACCGGCGTCGCCAAGGGGGTGCGCATCACCCACCGGCAGATCTTTTGGAACGCCGTCAACACGGTGACGAGCTGGGAGCTTTCCGCGCGGGACGTCGCGCCCGTGTTGACGCCCTTCTACCACACGGGCGGCTATCACGTGCTGACGACGCCCCTCTACCACGCCGGCGGCACGACGCTCTTGCCGGAGGGGTTCTCGGCGCCGCAGGCGCTCTCCGCGGTGCGGGAGCACCGCGCCAGCCTGCTCTTCCTCGTGCCGACGATGTTCGCCAGCCTCCTGGCGGCAGACCCGAGGCCGGAGGATTTCGCGAGCGTGCGCTTCGCCATCTCCGGCGGCGCCGCGTGCCCGCCCTACGTCGCGGAGCGCTTCGGGCAGCTGGGGGTGCGCTTTCGGCAGGGCTACGGGCTGACGGAAGTCGGGCCGAACTGCTTTTGGATGCCCGAGGGAGCGGCCGCGGCGCACCCGGGCTCGGTCGGGCTGCCCGTCTTCCACCTCGAAGTGCGGATCGCCGGGGAAGCGGGCGAGGCCCTCCCTCCCGGGTCGGCCGGGGAGCTCTGGATGCGCGGTCCGACGGTCGCGGACGGCTACGACGGGCGGCCCGCAGAGACGGCCGCGGTCTTCGGGCAGGACGGCTTTTGCCGCACGGGCGATCTTGCGGTGCAGGACGCGGACGGGTTCGTCCAGATCGTCGGGCGGCGCAAGGAGATGTTCATCTCGGGCGGCGAGAACGTCTACCCGATCGAGGTGGAGGCGGCGATCTACGCGCACCCGGACGTCCTGCTCTGCGCCGTCGTCGGCGTGCCGCACCCGCACTGGGGCGAGGTTGGGGTCGCGTTCGTGCAGCCGCGCGAGGGCGCGTCCCTCGCGGCGGGAGATCTCCTCTCGTTCCTCGGCGGGCGCCTCGCGCGCTACAAGCTGCCGAAAGCGGTGGAGGTGCTTGAGAATCTGCCGCTGACGGGCGCCGGCAAGGTGGCGAAGGAAGCGCTGCGCGCGGAATATCTGCGCCGCTCGGACGCCAGGGAGGGGGCATGAGGATGCTCGATGCGAAGACCTCCGCGATCTTGGCCCAGGACGGCCTGCGCCTCGCGCTCCACGACTACGGCGGGGCGGGCCGCCCGGTGCTGCTCCTGCACGGCGTCACGGCGAACGGCCGCAGCATGGAGCAGTTCGCGCGGGCGCTCCTGCCGCGCCGCGTGCTCGCGCTCGACTTTCGCGGCAGGGGGGACAGCGAGCGCCCTGCCCGCGGGGCGGACCTCACCGAGCACGCGCAGGACGCGCGCGCCGCGCTCTTACGGCTCCGAGCGGAGACCGGCGAGGAGCCGGACGTCCTCGGCCACTCGATGGGTGCGCTCGTCGCAATCGTGCTGGCGGCGGACAAAGCCGCGCCACTGCGGCGGGCCGTGCTCGTCGACGGCGCGGGGGACGTGCCTGCGGAGGACCTCGAGGCCATCCGGCCATCGCTGCAGCGCCTCGAGCGGGAGATGGAGGGAGCGGAGGCCTACCTCGCGGCGATGCGGGCGGCGCCGCACCTGCAGCCCTGGAACGACGCCTGCGAGGCATTCGCCCGCTGGGACATGCAGGTAACGTCCTCTGGGCGCGTACGCTCGCGGATCCGCGCGGGGCAGATCCTC
>JAKAPV010000029.1 GCA_021806845.1 Bacillota bacterium
TTCCGATCTTTCGTAATCGCAGCGGCGAGTCGTTCCTGGTAGGCCCGGTTGAGAAGCAGCCTTGCCTCGTGCGGATTCGACAGGAACCCGACCTCAATCAGGGCGGCCGGAAGCTTAAGGTGTTCCATCAGATAGAGAGACTGAGTTTGGTCAAGCGGCCGGTGCGTCGTGGTCACCTGATCAAGTTTTTTCTGCAAACAGGAGCCCAAGGCGACTCGATTGGCGTCAGGTGATACACCAATGAAAACCTGCGCACCATGAACGCCGGGGTCCGGAGGGTACATATTCGCGTGGATGCTGAGGAAAACGTCTGCACCTGATTTGCGTGCGAGGTCTACGCGTGCCGCAAGACTGCTGCGCCCTGGGTCGCCCAGACCTTGATGGTTGGTCATCCTCGTGAGCACGACCTTCGCTCCCTCGGAGCGGATATCCCGCGCGATGGTACGGCTCAGAGAGAGGACGACCGCTGCTTCGTGGCGTCCCTTGCTTATGGCGCCACTGTCGCGACCACCATGCCCCGGATCGATCACGATTGTGCGTCCCGCAAACGAATTCCCATTCTCAGGTGCCAGCATCAGGGCCGCCGAGAGAAGGGCGGATAGCATCAGTTCTTTCATGGCAGTAGAAGTTGTCCTAAGTCCGCCACCGAAATGCAAGGCATCTGACGGCACTGGGCCCTGATCATGGTAAGAAACACAGTCCGCTAGGCACGCAGGGTATTGCACCTGAGGGCAACCATCAGACTAGAGGGGTGATGGCCGCCAAGGAGTGATGCTCTTGCACGTCCGAGACGCTCATATCGCGTTGATCAGTGTCGCGCTGCTGGTTGGCGCGTGCGGCGGCCCCGCCCGTCAAGGGAGCAAAGGCCAGCCACGCGCAGCGTACAGGAACCCCGTGAGGGTACGCCAACCGGTCGCACGCGTTCCCACTCGCCCCAGGCCGCTACCCGTCATCGCCAAGCTGTATGCCGTCCGCACGGACGAGCCTGTGGTCGCCTTGACGTTCGACGACGGGCCGGATCCGAAAAACACGCCGCAGATCCTTGATCTTCTTGCACGCTACGGCTCTCACGCCACCTTCTTCGTGCTGGGCAGCGCGGCAGCGCACTATCCCGAACTCGTCCGACGAGCTGCCGCAAACGGAAACGAAGTGGCCAATCACGGTTGGGGTCACAATCGCATGACGCTTCTCACGAGGGGCCGCGTGATCGAGGAGATCCGTCGCGGCTCGCATCAAATTACCCAACTGGTCGAGCAGAAGCCAAGATCCCTACGCCCTCCTTACGGCGCATACAACGAAGGTGTGGTGCATGCCGCGAACGACTTGGGTGAGACGGTGGTGCTGTGGTCGATCGACACACGTGACTGGACCAACCCTCCTCCCAGTCAGATAGCGAGTCGCATCTTAGGGAACGTTCACCCTGGCTCCATCATCCTCTTGCACGATGGCGGGGGTCGGCGAACTTCCACGGTACGTGCCCTACCTATGATCCTGCAAGGCTTACGCCGACGGGGTTACCGTGTAGTCCCAGTGAAAGACCTCGTTCGCCTGGGCACAGCGGTCGTTCAGGACCCGGACACGTGAACCCTACCCGTTACCCACAAAGCAGGTTGGATGAGCGACATTCCCAGCCCGTACCGTTCTATCGCGGCGCGGATCTCGAACCGGACGTTCTCCAGGATGGGGGACCTGCTGCAGCGCGCGAGGACCTCCAGGATCTCATCTGCCGTCAGGCCGCTTTCCGCCGCATTGAACCCCCGGTGCGATCAATAAACTGCGGCCCTTCTGCCAAAGACTACCTCAGTGGGAGGGACGTCCTTGGAGAAGGAGAACGCGCCGAAACATCTCAAGGTGCGCAGGCCGCGCTTCGGCTGGCGTTACTTCGAAGCGCTCTTCATCGTGCTCCTCGGTCTCACCGTCGTGTCCGGACTCGGCGCATTGCTCGTGCCGCTGCCCGCCGAGGCGACGACCGCGCCGACGCTTGTCTACGATAGCCAGGGCCGCCTGCTCGGCGCCCTCGGTCCTTCAGACCGCGTACCGCTCTCCTACCGGCAGATCCCGCTGAACATCCAGGAAGCGATCGTCGCCACCGAAGATAGGACCTTCTGGACCAACATCGGCTTGAACCCGACCTCCCTCGCGCGGGCGGCCCTCATCGACCTGACGCACGGCGCCGTGGTGCAAGGAGGCTCCACCCTGACGCAGGAGCTCGCGAAGAACCTATTCCTCACAGATTCGCGCACATTCGGGCGCAAGTTCGCGGAGCTCTTCTACGCGCTGCGCCTCACCGCCACGTTCTCCAAGCAGGACATCCTCACGATGTACTTCAACACGGTCTACTTCGGCGAGGGCGCCTGGGGACTCGGGCGCGCGTCCGAGGTCTATTTCGGCGTGCAGCCCCACGATCTCACCCTGCCGCAGGCCGCCATGCTGGCCGGCCTCGTCGCCGCGCCCACGGCCTACGATCCCTACCACCAGCCGGCGCTCGCGCGCTCGCGCCGCGCCTGGGTGCTGCAGCGCATGCAGGCGGTCGGGTACATCACGAAGGCGCAAGAGGCCGCGGCGGCAAACACGCCGCTGGGTCTCAGCGGTACGCCCATGGCGCAGCCGATCGCGCCCTACGCCTTCGACGCCGTGCTCGAGGAGCTGCAGACGAAGGATCCGGGGCTCGCCTCGGACCTCACCCTCGGCGGCTACAAGATCTACACGACGCTGAGCCTTTCGGACCAGCGCGCCGCGGACCAGGCGATGGCCGACAGCATGCCGCCGGCGACCACCACCTGGGAGGGAGCCCCGGAGCCCGAGGGGGCCCTCGTCTCGATCGACCCCAGGACCGGCGGCATCCGGGCGCTCGTCGGCGGGCGCAACTACCAGACCGCCCCCTTCGACCGGGCGACGAACGCGATCCGCCAGGTCGGCTCGTCCTTCAAGCCGATCCTCTATTCCGCCCTGATCTCCGGCCAGCACTACACCGCTGCCTCGATCATGAACGACGCCCCGACCTCCTTCGTCGGCGTCGACGGCCTGCGCTACACCCCGCAGAACGCGGGCGGGGAATACTTCGGCACGATCACCGTGCGCCGGGCGCTCGCCGTCTCCGACAACGTCGATGCCATCAAGTGGGCCGACATCGCCGGCCCCGGGGCCATCATCCAGATGGCCCGCAACTTCGGCATCACCGTCCCGCTGCCCGACAACCTCACGGTGGCGCTCGGGTCCGGCGCGATGTCCCCCCTGATGCTGGCCCAGGCCTTCTCCGCCTTCCCGGACGGCGGAGTGTGGCACGACGCCCACATCGTCGACCGCATCGTCGGGCCAAGCGGCAACGTCGTCTACCGCGCGCAGGTAGGATCCCACCGCGCCGTCTCGCCGCAGGTGGCGTACATCATGACGAAGGTGATGCAGGCCGTCTTCAACCAAGGCGGCACGGGCATTGGCCTGAACGGCAACCTGAACTTTCCGGTTGCGGGCAAGACCGGCACCACCAACAACCTGATCGACGGCTGGTTCACCGGCTTCTCCTCGAACCTCGTGACGACGGTCTGGGTGGGCTACGACAACCCCAGCCACCCAAACCCTGGACAGGGTGCGGCCACGGCGGGACCGATCTGGTCTGAGTACATGCAGCTCGCGGAAAACGGGAATCCCCCGCCGGACTTTGCGCGCCCGCCGGGCGTCGTGATGCGTGCGATCACGCCGCTCGACGGCCTGCTTCCTAACCCCACGACCCCGTCCTACGACGAATACTTCCTTCCCGGCACAGAGCCGCGCACCGTCTCCCCGATCGTCTACACGGGTCCATGGGAGCTTTACCCGCCCAGCCCGCAGCAGTGGTACTTCGCCTTCCACTACGCTTCTGGACACAATCCGCTCTGGGTGCAGCTCATGGAGTTCCCGGGCAGCGGCGGTGCGACGCCTGGCGGCGGAGGGTAACGAAAGGACCCGCTTGCGGTGATCATGCTATCGCCTCCCGTCCGTGGAGCGCATGGATCCGTCTTTGTCGTCGCTCCCTCCTGCGCCGGCGGCGCCTCCGCCACTAGGGCCTGTCGCCAATCTCGCACCGGGGGATAGGCGAAGACCTCCCGCACGGTGCCTGCCTGGGCATACTGCCGGTCCTGACGCCCCTGCCCCGATGGCGACGTCACAAAGGTCTCGACCAGCACGGGCGCGTAGGCGAAAGTCTGTGGGGCCCAGATCGGACTCGGATTATGCAGCCCGGTAGCACAGGGAGGGCACGCTGTGTCCGTAGACCCTCCCTGTTGGCCTGCGCATCCACATAGACTCAGTGGGGAGAGGCCCGCGCGGGCCTCTCCCCACTTCCGTTGGGAATGTTGCTCTGTTGCACCAGTCTGGGTACGGCACGCGTGCGGCAAACCGGAATCTCTTAGAGATTCCCTCCACTCAGGAGCCCATAGACCCGCACTGTCATGGCCGCTGCCTGAGCCCTGGTGAGCGTGCCATGCGCATTGAAGGTCCCGTCGGGGAGTCCTTGGAGTATCCCGAGTTCTGTCGCCTGCGAGACGCTCTGCAGGGCCCACGCGTCGATCGACGACGCATCTTTGTAGCTCACCGGCTTCCCGGAGGACAGCTGGACCTGTTGGGCAGCCAGGGCCCGCATCAGAATGACCGCGGCTTCCTCCCTGCTGATGGGCTGGTTCGGAAGGGCCTTGCCGTGATCGCCGATCAGGATGCCCTTCTGAGCGGCCGCGTCAATGACGCCGGCATACCAAGCCTTGGGCGACACATCCGAGAATGTGCTCGTGGTCACCGCCGGCTGGACGCCAACGGCACTGAGTACCAGCTTCAGGAACGCCGCCCGCGTGACCGGGGCCCCCGGTTTGAAGGTGCCGTCCGGGTATCCGGAAATGGCCCCTCTCGCCGTGAGTTCGCTGATGTCCTGGAACGCCCAGTATGTCGCGGGGATATCGGAGAACGTTTGCAGGTTCGCCATGACGGCCCAGGTGCTGAAGTGCGGGATGGTACCCGTAGCCGTCTCGGTTGCTGGGTCGACGGTCACCGGACCGTAGTAGAGCCACTGTCCGCCGACGAGCGTGTAGAGGCCGAGTTGGAGAGGCGAGGTGTTGGCCGGGAGGTTGTAGCGGAAGCTCACCTGGACCGGTTTCGTCGGCTCCGCGTTGGTGGAGATCGTCCACTCGGCGGATGCCAGGCCGGCCGTCTTCGGCGGCGGCGTGACCGAACTCCCGGATTCCTGGGTCACCGTCAGCGTGGTCCCCGACGGGAGAGATCCCTGCGGTAGGACGAGCACCATCGAGTTGTCCTTGGTGCTCACTGTGACGGTCGAGCTGCTCGGATCGACCGTCTCCTCGACCTCTATCGGGGTCTGGATGCTGGGGGTGTTGGACAGCGCTGGGGGTGTGCTGCCCGACGACGGAGGTGACACCGAGCCGGTCGACGGCTGCAAGAACCAACCGGCGACAGAGGCCCTCAGGGATGGGACGGCGGCGTCCGTCACCGTGTAGGTGAGGCTGTCGGCTGCCGTGTCGGTCACATAGAACGTGGACTTGCCGCCGGAGAGTGTGAGGACGTAGTCCCCGCTCTGCGGAGTGACCGCTTTGTAGGTTCCGCCCGACTCGACGTACACCGATGCCGTCACGGTGTTTCCGGACGTCGAGGCCCCCGAGATGGTGAGATTCAGGCGGTCATGGTCGCTGGTCACCACGTTGCCGTTGGCGTCGAGTGCTGCGATGGTCACGGACTGGTAGTTCCCTTGCCCGGCGATGGACACGTCGGTCACTGAGGGCGACGTGAGGGTCAGGGAGATGGCCTCCTCGGGCGTGAACAGCCCCTGGGCTCCGCTGATCGGCAACGAGGAGTTTGTTAGGTCTATGGCGCTGTAGGAGAGCGTGTCGGGAGCCGTATCCTTCACGTACCACATGGTGGCCTGCGTCCCCAGCGTCTGCTCGTAAAGCCCCTGGGAGTCGGGAGTGATGGGAGTGTACGTGCCAGTCGACGCGTCGTACGACGCCACGGTGAGGGTGGAGGGGCTCTTGGCTCCTGAGATGGAGATCCCGACCTTGTCGGTGCTCGCCACGGCTTCGCCCGAGGCGTCCGTCATCGTGACCGAGACGGGCTGCCAGTAGGTGGTTCCGCCGGACTCCGTCACGGTGCCGTGCGGATTGACGACATCCAGGAACCCGCCGTTTTCCGGGCCCGCCGTGAACTGTCCGGTCGGTAACTGCATCATCAGGAACGGCTCCTCTGTGACTCCGTACTTGATGTTGGTGGCCTCACTCGAGGTCACCCCCACGTAGGTGAGCCCGGAAGAGGAGAACGGAACCATGTACAGGTTGTTCGACATCGCCGTGATGGGGGTGGGGCTCGAACAGCTGCTGTCCGCGCCGCAGTCGTAGTAGGTGATCGTGGCGTTCGGGTTCGAGCTTGTCCACGTAGCGATCCCGAACGAGGGTACGTCCGGCGTCGTGGTGAGGGGTTGGCCCTGTGTGCCCACCGGCTGGACCGAGATCACCTGCATGTGCGGCGTGACGCCCACCGTGGCTTCGGTCGGGGAAGCGGCGACTTGGATCTGAAGGTCCGCGAGTCCGGAGAACGTGATCTGACCCGTGGATGCCGCGAAGACGGGGTGGGTCGTGTCGTACACGGAATAGGTGACGGTCTCCGGCGTGTCGTCGGCGATGTTGAACGTCCACGGAGTCGCTTGGCTTTGGTTGAGGAAGGGCTGCATCGGTACGGAGTCCAGGTTGGCGCCGCCGCCTTGCAGGTCGCTCATCGTAGCGCTGGTGCTTAGGTAGTCCTGCCAGTTTATTAAGCCTTGCGCCGGTCCGGATCCACTGGCTCCGTACACGCTCAGGCTAACCGTGTCCGCCCCGTAAACGCTGTCCCCAACCGTCGGACTACCCGACAAATCGAGACCCAGCACGGGGTTCCCGTTGGCATCGACGGGCGTGACGTACAGGGAGATCTGGGTCGTAGCGTGAGGGCTCTGGTAGGAGCCTGGGGCCGTTGAGGAGTTGTACGCCGAGGCAACGTTCTGGTCGTAGTACCAGTGCGCCTGGATTCCGGCGACCGGCCCCGACAGGAACGTCCCCTGTCCGTATCCGTTTACGTCCAGATTGGCCATGTCGTACGGGTAATAGTAGACGTCCCCCGAGTTCTGGCTCGCCACATAGAGGGTCGTGCCGCCTGGGAGGTTGGTGAACTCCGCATCGTATTCCGTCGGGCCGGTCGAGTAGACTTGGGTGGGCGCGATGGGCTGAGTGAGGTTCGGATCCTTGTACACGGCCAGCGGCACCGTAGACTGGGCATTCCAGTTGTTTTGCCACAGGTCCATCTCGACGCCGAGATTCGCTTGGGTCGGCAGCGGTGAGCCGTAGGGGTCCTCCTCCACGAGCGTGACCGCCTGCGCCGACGTGGAACCACCCACGCTGACCGTCGTCGGGGAGCTCGACACCTGGACAACGACCTGGTTGTCCAGCGTCAGCTCTTGTGGCGCGTTCAAGGTGACTGAGGCAGAGAGTTTCAGGCTGACCGGATAGGAACCAGCCGCAAGGCCCGCGGGCACCTGGAAGGTGATCAGGGTGTCGGTCCAACCCACGATGGTGGCGGCCTTAACGCCGCTTGCGGTCTGGATGTCCACTTCTGCTCCGGGAGGCTGCGTCCCGAATCCGTACCCGATGAGGTAGTTGTTGTCCGCCGCCAGATAGCCGTCCGACGTCAGTCCGACCACGGCCGCCGCCGGAACGGTAGGTGAAACCGCTGTCTTGAGTGCGTTCACCAGAGCGTAGCCGTCCGGCGAGCCGAGACCCGTAACCGGGTCCCACCCTGGTGCCGCCGAGTAGGAACTGGAGACCCCCTGCAAGGCGTTGCTGCCCAAAGTGATGTCGTGGAAGGCGGATGACGGCAGACTGTAGAGGACGGGATTCAGGTCGCCGAAAGATCCGCCCTTGTTCTGTGCCGCGAGGGCAATCAACCCGGCCCACATGGGTGTGGCGTAGCTCGTGCCGGATCCAGGGCTCCAAGCGCCCCCGACATACGTTTGAAGGTCGTCGGCCACGGCTGCTACGTCCGGGACACCTCGCGCCGGTCCCGTGACGGCTGGGGCTGGTGAGCCGAAGATGTCACTGTAGCCGCCGCCGCTCGCACCGCCGGCCGCATCCCAAGCGACTTCGCTGGACACCGTGTTGTCGGTGTTCAGGGCGAGCTGCGTGCCGCCGACCGCTACCACGTACGGGTCGGAAGCCGGGAACTCTACGATCCCGCACGAGTCCAAGTAGGCATCATTGCAAGTCCCGTAGTCGCCGGAAGCCGCGACCGGGGTGATCCCTTCTACCGCAGCCTGCTCGAGGAGCTGGTTCAAGGCAGCCAGCGAACTGGCCGAATCGTAGTTCTCATCCCCGCCGAAACTCATGGAGATGACGGATGGGAGCGTCGTCGCCTGGTCGATCGCAGCCAGCGCGTCGATGATCGACTTGTCGGTGGAATCCGGCATTTCGTAGACGTCGATCGCGGCCCCGGGCGCCATGCTCTGCGCCCACTCCACATCCAGGGTCGTCTCGAAGTTCCAGCCGGAGTCGTTGCCGGAGTTCCCGGTGTCCACCGGAATCACCGTCGCCGGGGTCGGCGGCTGGATGCCGAAGGTGCTATTGAAGGTGTTCACGTCGTTTTGAGAAAAGGTACCGGCATCGACGATAGCGATGGTCTCGCCTTTCCCCGTGATTCCATCCTGAAGCACGGGGGTCAGGTCATAGGCCGTCCGAACCTCCTGCGGCGTGAACGGACCCGTCGCCCCTGGCGAGGAGGACACGGACGTAGACACCCCGCCAGAGTCCGCCGGGTGAACGATCCCAAACGTGTTCAGCCCTGCAATAGCCAGCACCTGCCCACGCAGGAAGGGGGAGAGATGGGCTCGTGTCGCGTTGCCGATCGCGGTTTGACCTTGGAAAGAGTAGGTGTGGATCGATGTCCCTAGGAAGCGGTCGACGGTCGCGACCGAGCCGCTCGCCTGGATGACCATCCCCCCGTCGAGCGTTCCGACGACATGAAGTCCCCCGGCTGCAAGCTGCGATTCCACCTCGCCGAGCGTGCCAGTGTCCGGCAGGAACGCCTTTGCGAACGTGGCCGGGGTCATTCGCGCGGACGATGGGCCGGAGCGTAACTCGGCGACCGCCGAGAGTGCACCAGGGTTGTGCACCCGCAGGACAAACGAAAGATTGACCTGCTGACCCGGATTGGTGGGCCCGAGATCTTTCGCCAGCCGCTTCGACACGATCGGACTCACATCACCCGGTTGCGCTGTCGGCGACGCCACTGTCGCCTGCTGCGCGGGTGCCGGTCCTGGGGAGGCGACTGCATGTGACATTGGGAGAACGGCACTCAACAGAAAGATCGAACTTAAAGTGGCTAAGGGCACACGACCGGAGCGGTAACGCAAGCAAACTCACCTCTTCACTCGCAGTGGAGGCCCTTGCCACGCCGGCTATCCCCACGGCGTCGCCAGATACCTTCCCGACGCTATTAGGCAAGTCCCGGAAGAAATAGGGAATCCCCTAAAGAGGTGATTCCCTATCACCCGAATTGGTGACAGACACTCCAAAAGCGCGCGTGCATACCACCACGAATCTTGTAGAGCGGCCGCATGATCACCGACTGCAAGAAGTTCCCCATCTCCTACGAGACCATTTGGTTCTAGATTGCGTCTATGCCATTGGGAACCTCAGGGGGAGGACGCGCCGTGGAGCCGCAACCAGGGGATGCATTTGACGAACTCTGGCCGCAACTGTACCGGTTCTTCTTGCGGCGGAGCCTGCCGCCGGAGGACGCGAAAGACCTTGCGCAGGAGTCGCTCCTGCGCCTATGGCGAAGGCGACATGACGTGTCGCCGCAACGGCACGCCGCATATGCCTACCGCATCGCCCAGCACCTCCTGGTCGACCACCTGCGCCGCAGACCCCCGGTCGTATCGATCGAGGCGGCGTCCAACGTGCCGGCTCAACCCCCAGAGGATCGGGTTCATACTCTCTATCTCCTGTCTCGCCTGCCCGCAAGCCAGGCGATGGTGATCGAGCTCCGGCTGCTTGAGGGCCACTCCGTCGAGGTGGTCGCGGGCATGCTGCACCGCACCCCGGCCAGTGTAAAGAACCTTCAGTACCGAGGTCTCCAGGCGCTGAGAACGATGCTCCAAGGGGAGTATGCGGAATGATGAGGCAGAAGTCCGACGTGGAGGGCCTCTCCAGGTTCATAGACGGGCTGAACCAAGGAGACAGCCCCAAGGGGGATCTCCCGGGCCTTTTTCGGCTCGCAAAGGATCTCAAAGCTGAAGAGACGCAGCTGCGGAGGAGGAACCCCCCGCCGCCCCAGCCCCGGCTCGCCGCACGCCCCATCCGTTCGAGAGTGCCCTGGTGGCTGACCTCAGCCGCGCTCGCCGTCGCGCTCCTGGTGATCGGCTACATCGCGGCCCGCCCGCAGCAGCGCCCGGCCACCATCCGCACAGGCGAGGTCGCGGCGCCTCTCCGGGCCGTGCTGCCGTACCTCGGCGGTATAGAGATCCCTGTGTATCTTCCCGGCTGGCTCCCTCGGGCCCCGAAGGGCTCCTACTACCTGCTGCAGGCCAGTGCCTCACCCCACGGCTACAACGTGTCGTTCGACTTTACGAACCAACCCACGCCGGTCAACGGCAACGGGATGACAGACATGGCCGGTACGCTCGGCTCCGTCGTCGCGGGGCCGACCGCCCAGATCGCAAAGAATGTGCGCCAGCCCTGGACCCGTCTTGCCGGCACGCCGCGCCCCGTCTCCCTGCCCCACGGCCTGCAGGGGCAGTTCTATCCGAATCAGGGCATCACTTGGAGCGAGGGAGGGTGGCAGTACGAGGTCATCGCCCTGGGGCCCATCTCCACCTCGCCGAGCATCGTAATGCCGCTCGTGCACAAGATCATCTCCTCGCTCGGATCCTCTAGGAACCCCATCGGGCTCGGCAGCAAGGGCTTCCTCGTCCAGGACCTCGCGCCCGACAACGCGGCGATCACCCTCTACTGGACCGAGGGCCGGACGAGTTATGAGATCTGGGGTTATGCCGCGCCCGCGATCCGCCTCGCGCAGAGCCTCGTCCGCGTTTCGCCGCGCCTCATCCCGAAGCACGTCGTCCAAGGCCGGCTGCAGGGGCGAGTTCTGGGCGCGGGAGGACAGCCCGTCCAGGGCGCTACGGTATGGGCCTGGCAGCCCAGGCGGTGGCAAGAGGCCGGCACCTGGGCCCGAGCCGTCTCCGGCACTCCGAAGGGCACCTTCTCCCTGTCGGGGCTGGCAGAGGGGACGTATGAGGTCACGGCATCCTTGCCCGGATCTCTTGTCACCAACCCCGTTACAGTGCAGGTTGGCGCTACTCCCACATCGGTTGCCCTCGACATCTCGCAGGCTGCGAAAGCGGCCCCCGGAACCCTGGTGGTCCGTCTGCAGGATACAGCTGGCAACCCGCTCCCGCATGTCGAGATCCGGGTTGTCCGAGCGAAGGAGAGCAGCGTCACCATGCGTACGGACGCTGGTGGCGTCGCGCAAGTGGCCCTGCCGTCCATCGGCATCTACGAAATCGACGTCCTCCGAGGCGGAAACGTCGTCGCCACCTGGACGGTCCCGATGACCGAGTCAGGCGAGACGATTCCGCTGCAACTTACGGATGGCTCCTCAATCTCTCGGTAGCGCTTCGTGAACACACCGATGTCCGGGCGGTGAGCGCAGGGGTCCTCGACGCCCTCAAGCTGCCACCCGTACTCCTGTTCCGCGACTGGGTAGACGGCCCACTCAGGGCCCTGGCCACTCGCGCAAAGGCGGCATCGCGGTCGACCACCACGTAGCCATCCGGCGCCGGGATCCGACTGTGCTCGTTCGCGCCAAACGCTAGCTGTAGAAGTCCACGGCTTCGGCCGCCCCCCCGCGTGGAGCTGCCTGAGCCACACCCCCTCCTTCGCATGGCGAATCCCCCTGATCTGCGGTGGTAGCTTCATCTTGCCGCCGGAGACCGTCTCTCCCTGACCTTTGCCAAACTACGCCAAGGGGTAGTCCCCAGCTACGTATCGGCAGATCCTTTGCACTTTTCGCACTTGCTAGATGCAGTCGCCATCGCCTTGACGGCAGGTTTTCGGCGTCAACCAGTTCGACTACATCCTCACCAACGCGTCAACAACATGACGATCTGCGCAGTAAATTTAAGGAAGCGCCAAGCCGTAATGGTTAGGTTCTAAACTATATAGTTTGCGTTCAACCATAAATGGGTCAGCTATGAAATGTATATCAGATGCTGTGAGATTACTACGTGCGTGACGCTTCTTCGTGTTTTGCGTATTGTCGAACTACATCTGCTTATTGTACTTTAGTTGAAGTAAACTGTAGCCAAAAAAGGTAAACGGGCGGAGGGGGATGGCGTTGCAGATCGAGGGCCAGCCCCGGGGGTGGCGGTCCGCAAGAACTGGGCGTGTGCAGGAGCCCCCAATGGATGGGCGGTTGTACGAGGGTATCGCGAACGGAGGGCGGAGGGGTTGAAGGCAACTAATGTGGTTCAGCGCGTGGATGACCTGGGTCGTGTCGTCCTCCAGGTCAAACTGCGTCGTGAGCGCGAGCTCGAGTCAAACAGCGAAGTTGAGATGAGCGTGGGTGGTAACTACATTCTCAGTCGGAGTTACGTGTCGGGGTGCGTAGCCTGCGGCGACCGGAACGAGTTCATGGACTTTATGGCCAAACCGGTGTGCCGCGCATCTGCTGGTACGCAGCTTGCTTCGACCCCAGCCAGCTAGTGTGCGGGCAGGACATCAACGACCTCGGAGGAGGACGGTGTCAGCACCAAGGGAGTAGAGCAACCCTCGTGAAAGCCGCACTGTACATTCGTTCGTCTGCCCCAGAGTCGCCAAACCAGGATTGGGAAGCACAACTCGCCTCGCTGCGAACGTTCGCCGAGACAAGCGGGTGGCAGGTTGCCCGCGAGTACATCGACTACTTCGGCCTCTCTCCGCGGCCGCTGGACGCGTGGGGAAAGATGCTGACGGAGTTGCCCAAACGCCGTTTTGACGTCATCGCTGTGGCCCGCCTGAACGTGGCGTTTCGGAGCGCCAACCACATGCACGAGACCCTGCGGACGTTCAGCGCGTTCAGGATCAACTTTCTAAGTCTGGAGGAAGAGTTCGACACTCGCAGTCCGGTCAGCATTCATACCCTGCGCGTACTTGCCAGCGTTGCCGGCTTCGAGAGCGAAACCCGTCGCCAGCGCATTCGTGCCGGCATAACAAGCGCCCGCCTACGGGGGGCGCAGATCGGGCGGCCCCCGATCACCAACCGACCAGAGATCCGGGCGATGTGGCCGTCGGTAGAGGCGCGCATTCGACACGGAGAACTCTCTGTCGCTGAAGCGGCGCGCATCCTCGGAATTGGCAAGACGACGGTAAGTCGGCTTCTGCGACAAGCTAGGGCGGCGGATGCGGATAGCACTGCAAGTTTACTTGACCCGCCGGCGGACGAAGACGCCCTTCACATCCCCGACGAACTCCCTACACCGAGGGGCTGACTGTCTGAGCCGACGGCACCGTGCGGCAAATCGCCACGACGACGCGAGGAGGCTGGACCGCATGGCGCGCACCACGTTGCTGCCCAAGTCAGAAGTCGTCAATGCAGCTAGACTCACACTTGCATTGGCAGCGCTCCTCGGGCCATACCTCCTATGGAAAGTCCCTCCAGGCCAAACCTGGGCTGCAATGCTGGTTATCTCAGGCACCCTCTGTGTATCTCTGCTCTTGTACGTTTTCTCTGGCCGACTTACACCTTCTCGCAACTTCCGGCTTGTAATCGGCAGCATGATCTTGTTGTTCTCTGCGGTCGAACTTACTGGCGGCGTCCTTTCCAGATTGACACCGCTGTACTTTGTGCTATCTATCGTTACAACAGAGTTGTCAGGATACGCGTACGGTATTGGTGCGGCTGCTGTTGCATCTGCCCTAGAACTTTTAACACTGTATTTAGACAGCTTCAGGGACCCAGATCCACATTATCTGGAGACGATGTACGTTCACGTGACCATACTTGCGATCGCGGTGTTCGTAGGCATGTATGTGTGGCGTCGCAAACAGCTGCTGCTGAATCAGGCCACCGCGGCTTACGAGCTGGCCACGGCGCTCCACACACAGGACACTCCGCAGCGTGTCCTGCGTGTCCTTGCGACAGGTGTAGCCGCTTCGACGGCGGCCGAGGCCGCAGTGCTCTATAAGAGGAGCGAATCTGCGGATCCGGATGCTGACCCCCAAGTTCTCGCGTCTGAAGGGCGCTGGTCGAAGTCTCTTCACGAATCCACCTCGCCAGGGACGATCCATCACAGACTCTCCGTCGATGGAACAACGTACTACGTAGCCCTGCGACGGCCGAAGAACTATACCCAAGAGCTTTGGAGAGTCGCGTCTTTCCACTTCGCGCTGGCACTCAAACGAGCAACCACGCAGGTGACCACCTACGCCGAGATGAAGCGCTGGTTCGATCTGGCCAACACGGCACAAGTGGATACACTGGAAGCATTGGTTGCCATGTTGGAGGCAAGAGACCCCTTTACAGGGGGGCACTCACGGCGGGTAGCTGCATATGCAGCCCGGCTCGCCAAGCACCTTGGCCAGACGCCTGACATTGTGGAGGAAGTCCGCAAGGCTGCTGTTCTGCATGACATCGGCAAGATCAGCCTTCCAGACGGCATCCTCCTTAAGCCAGGTCCCCTCACTCCGGACGAGTGGCGGGAGATTCGCAAGCACCCGACGGTAGGTGCCGAGCTGATATCGAAGGTGTCGGGGCTGAGTTCGCTGGCTCCATTGGTCCGCGGCCATCACGAGCGGTGGGACGGCCAGGGATATCCCGACGGCCTCGCGGGAGACGAGATCCCCTTGTCGATCCGGATACTGGCGGTCGCCGATGCGTTTGACGCCATCACAACCACGCGAGCCTACCGAGAAGCCAAGTCGCCGGCGCAGGCGTGCGATATCTTGCGTGAGGGCGCGGGATCGCAGTGGTGCCTCACGTGTGTGGAAGCGATGATCGCGATGGTCTCGGATAGTGCCTTCCCCACGGAGCGCCTCAAGTCACTGACGCCCCAGCCGAACCAGTTGACAGCACATTCGGACTGAGACCATAAAAGCATCCATTCGTCTGTTCCAAGTCCCAGAGGGCCGGCACGGGGACGCACGCGCGCCCGCGAGTCGGCCGTCTGGACCTCAGTCGCTGGCACCGGACTCCCGCTCGAACAGGGCGTCCTCCTCCAAAGCTGGGATCTCTGGCCCTAGGCAAAACTTCTCCGGCCTGGAGGAAGACCCTTCCACGCCCGCGCGACGGCGCTCGGCAAAACGCGTCGACTCTCCTCCAGCCGGACTTGGCGCCCCCGGGTCCAACCTTCCGGCTGTTGCAAGCAAACTCTCCGTCTGGTAATAATGAGTGAGCGTTCGCTTTTTAAGGGGGTTCCGGCACTGCCGAAGGTCACCGCCCAGCACAAAGAGACGCGAAGGCAATCCATCCTCGACGCGGCGCAGGCCGTGTTCGTAGACAAGGGCTACCAGCTTGCAACCATAGACGAAATCGCCTCCCGCAGCAGGCTGAGCGTGGGAGCGCTGTACCGCTACTTCCCCACCAAGAGCGACATCATGCTCACGCTGCTAGAAGAGCGGCTCGGCCGAACTCCCGAGCTTTTTCGCCGCCTTTCCGCCGACGCGGATGGCGCATGGCAGCGGCTCAGCCTCTGCGTGGACCTCTTTGTGCGTGCGCTTCGCATCCGCCACCCCGGCACCGGCCGGCTCCTACTTGTGGCCTGGGGCGAAGCACTGCAGGACAGGACAGTGCGTCTTGGCCTCCAACACCGCTTCTCGGACCTACTGGACTACATGATGAGCGTGATCGAAGAAGGGACAGTGAGCGGCGAGTTCCGCCCGGACATCGATCCAGCCGTCCTTGCATCGCTTCTGATCTCCCTCGCGGATGGGGTGACCCTCTCGTGGTCCATCGCGACGCCAGGAGTCGATGTCCGCCGCATGCGGTCGACGATGCTTGCCATGCTGCGTGCGTACCTGGTCCCGGCGCCCAGCGGGGAGGAGTAGAGATGTTGCAGCGGCGCGTTGTCATCACCGGGATCGGCCTCGTCACCCCCCTCGGCAATACCAAGGACGCAAACTGGCAAGCCATCCTCGGCGGCCGCTCCGGAGTCGGTCCCATTACCGCTTTCGACGCATCGCGCCTGCCATGCCGGATTGCAGGAGAGGTTAAAGACTTTGATCCGACTTCCGTTCTGGAACCAAAGGAAGTCCGTCGCTACGATCGCTTCATTCACTTGGCCATGGCGGCCACCGTGGAGGCCATCGCCGACGCCGGCCTTGCGTTTTCGGACGACCTCGCGGAGCGCACCGGGGTGATCTACGGAAGTGCGATGGGCGGACTCAAGACCATCCTCGAAACGGACGCGGTGCTCAGGGAGCGGGGCCCAGCTCGGGTATCGCCGTTTCTGTCCCCCGGATGCGCGATCAACATGGCTGCCGGGATCATCTCGATCAGGTGGGGGCTGAAGGGTCCCAACTATGCCACGGTATCCGCCTGCTCCACGTCCGGTCACGCCCTGGCCGACAGCCTCTATGCGATTCAGCGGGGCGACGCCGACGTCATCGTGTCGGGAGGCAGTGAAGCGGTATTGACCGAGTTGACCATGGCCTCCTTCGCATCGGCCAGGGCCCTCTCTCTGCGCAACGAGCAGCCCGAAGCGGCATCTCGCCCCTTCGATGCCAACCGTGACGGCTTTGTCCTGGCGGAGGGAAGCGCGACCTTGATCCTGGAGGAACTGGAGCACGCCCGCGCGAGGGGAGCCAGGATCTATGCCGAATTGGCGGGCGCCGGCATGAGCGGAGATGCCTACCACATCACCGCCTCGGATCCGGATGGCGCCGGAGCGGCCAAGGCGATGGCCAGGGCCCTTGAAACCGCTGGGCTGGCCGCGAACCAAGTGTCGTACATCAATGCCCACGCGACGTCCACCGACATTGGC
>JAKAPV010000281.1 GCA_021806845.1 Bacillota bacterium
CGGTGCGCCTCCCAGAATCGCAAGAACCCATACACAAACACCTGCACACGTTGTGAACCGAAGTACGTGTGCCCTCACGCGCGTTGCCGAGAATATGCGGGCCCTACAGCTGCGTGCGCTATGCTCGCTGACGACACCGGTCACAGCGCCGTACTCAAGGAAGCCATGTCCGTCCGCATGGAGGGAGATGGCCCCGTGAATGAGTCGCCGATGGAAGTTGAGTGTGGCCTCATTGTCGAATACGACGGGGCCACAAGAAGTGGAGATGGTAGCAGAGTCCGTGGCGATCCGACGCCTTAAGGACCATCTTACTGAGTATGTGGCGCGGGTTCGGAATGGAGATATCGTGGTGCTAACGGATCGCGGGGCGGTGGTCGCGCGTCGGGTGCCCCCGGCGGACGACGAAGCGACCAGGCTACTCCGGGAAACGGTGTCGGCCGCCAACATTGGGTGGCAAGGGGGTAAGCCACTCGGACTCGATCGGGCCACCGTGTTCCAAGTGGGCGAAGAAGTGTCATTGGCGCGGGCTGTTGTCGAAGAACGTGAGTGACGCCGCCGTCTTATACTTGGACAGTAGCGCGCTCGTGAAGCTTTACGTGACGGAACCGGGGACCGATAACGTCCGCACGTGGCTGGCTGCGGCTGCGGCCGCATGTACCAGCCGGATCGCTCGCATGGAGGTCGCCGCCGCCGTCGCCAGGCGGACCCGCGAGCAGGTCCTCCGCGACTTTGAGGCGACGGCTATCCGTGAAGCGCCGGAAAGAGCGCCCTCCGCCCACAGTCGGAAGACATGCGGGGCTGTGTCGTTCACACTCGAGGGACGGCGCTGACGTCTTCAGGTTGAGGACGAGGGCCTGAATGCGCTCTCCAGGGGAGAGCTTGCAGCGCTGGCGGTCCCAGGGCACCACCTGGTCCATGGTGTTACGGATCCCTAGATGCTCACACAGAGCTCGCAGCAGCGGCCCCGCCCCCACCGTGCGCGGCGTGTCCATGTCGGCGGCTTCGCCGTCGCGGCCGGAAACTCCTTTGCGTCCCTTGCCGACTAATTATTTGTTAGTCAGGTGGGGACGTGCGGAAGGTGTGAACTGGCGTGAAGCTGGTTCCGTCGGCTGTTTCGTGCGTGGTTGTTTCCCAAAACGAGCGCGCATAATGTGGGGAATGTGCGGCGTGACAGGACCGCCGTCGTTCACCAAGTTTGGGCGGTGGGGACCACATTACCTGCGTTGACCAGGTGCTAGGTTGGCGGTCAGACAAGGGTGTAAGAGCGCCACTTTAGACCGGGGCCAGTTCGGTCGGCGTGCCGACTCCTTCGTGAAGACCTCGGACGTCCTGTCTACGCGTGACCAGCTCCAGGGTCCACCGGATCCTGTGCAGCGGCCAGTCGCATCTCAAAAACTTGCGCCCGTGATGTGCAGCCTTGGTTGAGTGCCTGAGCTAGGCCGCACGCCGGTCATCGCCACCGCGCACCACTACCGCCGACCGGGGGCCTGGTCTGCCGTTCCCGCCGGCCCCTGTGTCAGGGCGTAAACAGCCTCCAGCGCCCCTCGGAGACCACTTCGACGGCGCCGTCAGCTACCTTGATGGCGGTGTCGTCGTCGATCGCGTACGTCGGCACGGGCAGCCGGCCGGCCCACTTCTCCGCGTTCGCCGCGTCCCGCTCATCGTCGTGCTCCACGTGCGGAATGATGGCAAAGTCGACGAGCCCCACTCCCTCCGCCGTGACCAGGGTCATCGTGAGGTCTCCATCCGGCCCGGCAAACACGAGATCCTCGGACGAGAGCGTCTCCCCGCTGCGGTTGGGCGGATCGAACTAGGCCTCGCCGAACAGGGAGGCCATGGCCATGCTGCCGGCGCTCACCCCGACGTAAACAGTCTCCGGTCGCAAGGACGGCAGGAGATCGGCGAGTCCCGAATGCTTCATCCAATAGGCCAGATACACGGGGTCTCCGCCCCAAGCCAGCAGGGCGTCTGACTCCTGGACCTTCTTGGCCCAAACCTCTTTGTCGATGCTGGGCAGCGCGGTGAGCTCCAGCACCCCGACCGACTTCCAACCCAAATCGGACAGCGGGCTCTTGGCCGTCCCCGTGATCGCCTGGAATGCTCCGGCAGGACCGTCGGGAAAGGGGTAGATCGCCGTGGGAATGAAGAGGGCGTGGGACTCGGCAACCGGTTTGCCCAGCAAATCCACGAGGGCGTGCTCGATGCTCGCGTTGGAGATGCCAGAGGAGGTGAGGAGGAGCTTCATAACACCCTTCTTCCGTTGAGGAGCGCCACCACAGCGCTCAGTGTCCGATGATCGCCTCCGTCAGCGAGGGATCTACATCTGGCCCGAACCCGAGCGACCTGAGAGGGCGCCCGCTTGGATCGTGGGGCGACCCCACGCCGACTGCTCCACTGGCTGCCTGACCAACGCCCAGGTGCGCAAGGGTGAGACCCGACGGAACAGCAGTTCGCACACCAAAGGGAAGCGCCAACGCGCCGAGGAGCGCTAGCAAGGGACGACTTGCCCCATCGACAGCCCACAGGCGTACTCGTGCGCGGAAAACGGGGAGTTTGGAATCCAACCCACAAGTCTTACCAAGGTGTTGGCCGGTACTCCGGCGTTGGTGTGCGTGCCATTGCCCGTAAGCCTCATGCCGCCACGAGTGGCCCGCACGGAAGGCTTCATAGGGACCGACACAGAAGGCGAAGGGCCACGCGAGCGCGCCGACTCCTCGCCCGCCGCTGTGTCGGCCCAATTATCGCTTACCGAACATTGGATCGACAAAGATGGAGAGCACTATTGCCGGGTTGTCGGGGCTCTGATCGACCCCGGGACTGCCGCATAGCGCGCACGGAGCTCCACGGCGGCGTCGTTATCCCAAGCGGTCGGACGACCCCGCCAACGCCGGCTCGAGGCGGTCGAGGGAATGATGCAGTCCCACGAGATCGCCGCGCTCGAGGGCCTTGTCGAGCTCAGGGACGAAGTAGGTCGCAAGGAGCTCGGTCCCGTCGGCGGTGGCCGTTAGCTCCCACCGCATCCAGGAGCCGGGGCTGGTGTGGGTATGCTCGAGCAACGTTGGCACTTCGAGGTGCACGATCGTGAACTCGAGGGTCGGGAACTCGGTATCGGGCCAGGTGAAGACGATCCGGCCTCCCTCGCGCAGGTCAACGGTGATGTCGGCGGCGAAGGGCGGCCACCAGTCGGCAAGCCGTGCAGGGTCCGTGATCGCGGTCCAGACCTGGTCGATCGGGAAAGGGAGCGATCGCTTAAAGCGAATGACGCCACCCTCCGGGGTGCGCTCGATCGTGCCGTTAGCGCTGCGACTCATAGTGTCTCCTTTGGCCTGTACATGGTTGTGGTAGGGGCGGCCGTGCGTTCGAGGTGGCGCTCGAGGGCATGGAGGCGATCGGCCCACTCGGCCCTGTACGGTTCGAGCCAGCGGTCGAGTTCCTGCAGCGGCTCTGGACGGAGGCGGTAGAGCCGTCGCTGCGCGTCCCGTCGGACCTCTACCAGTCCCGCATCCCGCAGCACTTTGAGATGCCTTGAGATGCCTGGCTGGTTCATGCCCACGATCGCGACCAGGTCACCAACCGAGCACTCCCCGCCGCGGACGGCGTCGAGGATACGTCGTCGCGTTGGCTCCGCGATAGCTTCCA
>JAKAPV010000282.1 GCA_021806845.1 Bacillota bacterium
CCTGATCTTCTGGGACTGGCGCCTCGCCGTGGCGGGCGTCGCCGCCTTCCTGATCGCGGTCGCGCTGACCCGGCTCGTGGCGCTCGGCTCCCTGCTGGGCGCCCTCGCGGCGGCGGTCGCCGCGACGGTGCTGAAGCTCGACAGACCGCTGCTCGTCGCGGTCTACTTCCTCTTCGTGCTGATCGTCTGGCGCCACCGCCCGAACATCGAACGGATGGCGAAAGGGCAGGAGCACCGTCTGGGGCAGCGCGGGTGAGGGTCGCCGTGATCGGGGCCGGCGGGTTCGGCACGGCCCTCGCGGCCATGCTGGCGCGCCGCGGCCACCAGGTGCCCCTCTGGTGCCGGCGCGCGGAACACGCGCAAGCGCTCGCGCTGCAGCGCGAGAACCGCACCTACCTCCCCGGCGTCCCGCTGCCTGCCGCGATCTCGCCAACGAGCTCGATGCGCGAGGCGCTCCTCGGCGCCGACGCGCTCCTCCTCGCCGTTCCCTCGCAGGCCATGCGCGCTGCGCTCACTGCCGCCGTGCAGGCGGGGGAGACGCCGCAGCTCGTGATCTCCACGTCCAAAGGCATCGAGCTTTCCACGCTGCGGCGGATGTCCGAGGTCGCGGCGGAGTTCTCGATCGACACGGTGCAGCTCTCGGGCCCAAGCCACGCTGAGGAGATCGGGCAGTCCGGCATCACCGTCGTGGTGGCGGCACACCCGGACGAAGGCAGGCGGCGGGCCGCCCAGGAACTCATGGGTGGCAGGGAGCTGCGCGCGTACGGCTCGCCGGACCGCATCGGCGTCGAACTCGGCGGAGCGCTGAAGAACGTGCTCGCGCTGGCCTCGGGCGTCAGCGAGGGACTCGGCTTCGGCGACAACCTGCGCGCGGCGCTCCTGACGCGCGGCCTCGCGGAGATCACGCGCCTCGGCGTCGCGCTGGGCGCCGAGCCTGCGACGTTTGCGGGCCTCGCGGGCCTCGGCGACCTGCTCGCGACCGTCATGAGCCCCCACAGCCGCAACCGGCGCGCCGGCATCGCGATCGGGCAGGGATCGCCGCTCGCGGATGTGCTCGCCGCGACGCCGATGGTGATCGAGGGCGTTCCCGCCACCCAGGCCGCGCTCACACTGGCCGCCCGCGCAGGCGTCGAACTGCCGATCGCGACGGCCCTCTCGCGCCTGCTGTTTCACGGCGCCGACCCCCACCAGGAGGTGGCGGCGCTCCTGCAGCGCGCCTTCAAGGAGGAGGAGCGCTGGCGCGAGTGACGCCTTCCGATCATAGCCGCGCCTTCCCCTCATATGATGAACCGTCCACGTCCGGGACGCCGATCAGCCGCGCCTTTGCCGGCGCGGGAACGGGCGCCGGCAGGCACGGGAGGGGTAGGGGTGGAGCAGTTCGATATCCTGCAGGATGTCGCGGAGCGGACGGGGGGCGACATCTACATCGGAGTCGTCGGCCCGGTTCGCAGCGGCAAGTCGACCCTGATCCGCCGCATCATGGAGCTCATGGTACTGCCGAACATCGTTGACCCCAACGACCGCGATCGCGCGCGCGACGCGATGCCGCAGGGCGGCACAGGCCGGCAGGTCATGACCACGGAACCGAAGTTCATCCCCGACGAGGGGGTGGAGATCGAGCTGCACGAAGGGGTGCACTGCCGCATCCGCCTCGTCGACTGCGTCGGCTACGCGGTCGAGGGCGCCCTCGGCTACACCGAGGATGAAGTGCCGCGCATGGTCGACACGCCGTGGTTCGATCATCCGGTCACCTTCGAAGAGGCCGCTGCCGTCGGAACACGCAAGGTCATCTCCGAGCACTCGACAATCGGCGTCGTCGTCGCGACGGACGGCAGCGTCACCGGCCTGCCGCGCAGCGCCTACGAGCCCGCTGAGCAGCAGGTCGTGCAGGAGCTCGAGGAACTCGGCAAGCCCTTTGCGATCGTCCTCAATTCCGCACACCCGTACGCGCAGCCCACACTCGATCTCGCGCACGACCTCGAGGAACGCTACAACGTGCCCGTCCTGCCGCTCTCCGCGCAGGACCTCACGATGGAGGACCTTCAGGTACTGCTCGAGCAGCTGCTCTACGAGTTCCCTGTGCGCGACGTCGGCATCCGGCTGCCGGGCTGGGTCGAGGAGCTCGAGCCGGGCTATGCGCTGCGCGACCGCTTCGACGAGGCCATCCGCGAAGCGCAGGCCAGCGTGACGCGCGTGCGCGACATAGACCGCGCCGTCGAGTCGCTCGCGGCGTTCGAACTCGCGGACCAGGTGCAGCTGGAGGAACTGGATCTCGGCCAGGGCGTCGCGAGAATCACGATGACGTCCGTCCCGGGGCTCTTCCACCAGACGCTCTCAGACCTCTACGGCGAAGAGGTCGGCGGCGACCGCGAATTGATGCGCGCGTGGCGCGGCATGGTGATCGCGAAGCGCGCCTACGACCAGGTCGCCGACGCGCTCGACCAGGTGCACGCGAACGGCTACGGCCTCGTGCCGCCGCGCCTCCAGGAGATGCACTTCGAGGAGCCGGAGCTGATCAAGCAGGGCAATCGCTTCGGCGTGCGCCTGCGCGCCAGCGCCCCGTCGATCCACATGATCCGGGCCGACATCGAAACCGAGGTCACTCCGATCATCGGCACAGAGCGTCAAAGCGAGGAGCTCGTGCAGTACCTGCTCGAAAAGTTCGAGGACGACCCGAAGAAGATATGGGAGTCCGACATCTTCGGCAAGTCGCTGCTCGAACTGGTGCGCGAAGGCATCCAGAACAAACTTGTGCGGATGCCGGAAAGCGCGCAGCAAAAGTTGCAGGAAACGCTGCAACGCATCGTCAACGAGGGCTCCGGCGGGCTGATCTGCATCATCATCTGACCGCAGCGCGCTTGCGCAACGGGTCAGGGACGGATAACATAGAAAGGTATTCGGGCTGTGGCGCAGTTTGGTAGCGCGCTACCTTGGGGTGGTAGAGGTCGCGGGTTCGAGTCCCGCCAGTCCGACCAGCCTTTTCGGTCCGCCCCGCGGCGTCGGGGCGGACCTTCGCTATTGGCCCCGTCTTCGCAGGACCCGGCGCACGCCGCGCGGGCCGGCAAGCAGCGCCTCGTGCGCCATGCCGAGGAAGTAGCCGGACGCGACGACGCCCGGCGTTTCGAGAAATGCGTCATGCAACGCAAACGGCGCGATGTCGGGCCGCGGCCGGCAGTCGTAGATGGGGTTGCCGTTGTCGGTCCGGTAAGGTTCGCCGCCGGACATGCGCAGCGTCACAGCGCAGCCGAGCGCCCGCAGGCGCCCCGCCGTATCCTTGTGCGCGAAGGAAAGCACCTCGACCGGCACGACCTCGCCGGCCAGGGTTTCGCGCAATTTGTCTTCTTCCGCGATCACGAGCAAGTGCGGCGCGCCAAGCGCGACCAGCCGCTCGCGCGCGAGCGCGCCGCCGCCCCCCTTGATGCAGTCGAGTCCCTCCGTCAGGAGGTCCGTCCCGTCGACCGCGAGATCGAGTGTCCCGACCTCCTCCAGCGGCCGCACGCGCAGGCCTGCGCGCCTTGCGGCCCAGGCGCTCTCCTGCGAGGCGCACGCCGCTTCGAGGGACATTCCCTGCTGGACCTTCGCGGCCAGCGCGTCCAAAAACGCGCCGACCGTACGGCCGCTGCCAATGCCAAGGC
>JAKAPV010000030.1 GCA_021806845.1 Bacillota bacterium
GCGCCGCATCACCTGGCCGACGAGGAAGCTCATCGCCTTCTCCTTGCCGGCGCGCAGGTCGGCCGCCGCCTTCCCGTTCTCCTGCAGCACGGCCCGCACCTCCGCCCGCACCGCGTCGCGGTCGTCCAGGCGCACGAGGCCGAGCCGCTCCGCCGTCGCCTGCACCGTGCCGCCACCGGCCGCCAGCGCGGCGAGCACCTCTTTCGCGGCCGCCTGCGTCAGCGCGCCCGATGCGATCTCGCGCAAGAGCGTCGCGAGTTCCTCGGGCGCCGCCTTCGGCGATGCGAAGTCGAACTGGCCTTCGTTCTCGAGCCGCGCCATCTCCCCCGTGATCCACTTGGCCGCCTCGACGGGATCGGCGCCGGCGGCTGTCGCCGCGTCGAAATACTCGCCGCGCTGGCGGTCCTCGGCGATCAGCCGGACCTGCTCGTCGGCGATCCCGGCTGCCCGCAGGGCGATCCGGCGCTGCACGGGCAGCGCCGGCAGATCCGCCCGCAGCGCCGCGACGCGCTCTCGCGCGATCGCGAACGGGCGCAGGTCTGGTTCCGGGAAGTAGCGGTAGTCCTGCGCCTCCTCCTTCGAGCGCTGCTGGAAGGTCGCCCCCTTGGGGTCATCCCAGCCGCGCGTCTCCTGCGTGACGTGCCCGCCCTGGCGGTAGATCTCCTCCTGGCGGTGCGCCTCGTAGGCGAGCGCGCGCTCGAGGAAGCGGAAGGAGTTCATGTTCTTGATCTCGACCCGCGGATTCAGCGCGTCGCTGCCCGCGGGGCGGATCGAGATGTTGGCGTCCGCGCGCACCGAGCCCTCCTCCATGCGGGCGTCCGTCACACCGAGATAGAGCGCGATCCTGCGGATCTCCTCCCAGTAGGCGCGCGCGTCCTGCGCGGAGCGGAGGTCCGGCTCCGAGACGATCTCGAGCAGCGGCACGCCGGCGCGGTTGAAGTCGACGACCGCTCTCCCCGCCTCGTGCTGCAGCTTGCCCGCGTCCTCTTCGAGCTGGACGCGCGCGACCCGGACGACACCGCCGCCCGGCAGCTCCACACGGCCGCGCTGGCCGATCGGCTCGTCGAGCTGCGAGATCTGGTAGCCCTTCGGCAGGTCCGGGTAGAAGTAGTTCTTGCGGTCGAACTTGCTGCGCTCCGCGATCTCGCACCCGAGCCCGAGCGCCACGCGGATCGCCGCTTCGACGGCCGCCGCGTTCGGCACGGGCAGGGCGCCCGGCAGCCCGAGGCAGACGGGGCAGACGTGCGTATTGGGCGGCGCGCCGAACTCGTTTTTGCAGGCGCAGAACATCTTTGTGCGCGTTCCGAGCTCGATGTGGACCTCAAGGCCGATGACCGTTTCAAAGTCCATCAGCGCACCGCCTCCTCGAGTGCTCCCGCTGCGCGCAGCAGCACGTCCTCCCGCAGCGGCGCGGCCATCAGCTGCAGCCCGACCGGCAGGCCGTCCGCGGGACGGCCCGGCAGCGAGATCGCGCAGAGGCCCGCGAGGTTCGCAGGAATGGTGAGGGCGTCTGCCATGTACATCGCCAGGGGGTCCGCCGTGTTGGCACCGAATGCGAACGCCGTCGTGGGCGTCGTGGGCGTGAGCAGCACGTCCACCTCGGAGAATGCCGCCGCGAACTCCGCTCGCAGCAGGGTGCGCAGCTTCTGCGCCCGCAGGTAGTAGGTGTCGTAGTAGCCCGCGGAGAGCACGAACGTGCCGAGCAGGATGCGGCGCTTCACCTCGGGGCCGAAGCCCTCGCCGCGCGAGCGGCGATATGCCTCGATCAGGTCCTCCTCCTGGGCGCGCGGCCCGTAGCGCATGCCGTCGAAGCGCGCGAGGTTCGAGGACGCCTCAGCCGGGGCGATACCGTAGTAGGCGTCGAGCGCGTAGGAGGTGTGCGGAAGGCGCACCTCGCGGCGCTCGAGGCCCTGCGCCTGCAGGAGGTCCGCAGCGCGCAGCACCTCGTCGCGCACCGCCGGCGCCACGCCCTCCGCGAGGTACTCGGGAGGGACACCGAAGCGCAAACCCTTCGCCCCGCGGGAGATCTCCTGCAGGTAGTCCGGGACCGGCGCGTCGAGCGACGTCTGGTCGCGGGGGTCGCGGCCGGCGATCGCGCCCAGCACCACCGCCGCGTCGCCCACGTCCTGCGTCAGGGTGCCGATCTGGTCGAGCGAGGACGCAAAGGCGATCAGCCCGTAGCGACTGACGCGGCCATAGCTCGGCTTGAGGCCGACGCAGCCGCAGAAGGCGGCCGGCTGGCGCACGGAGCCGCCCGTCTCGGAACCGAGCGCGTAGTGGCAAAAGCCTGCCGCCACCGCGACGGCCGAGCCGCCGGAGCTCCCGCCGGGAACCCGCGACGGGTCGACGGGGTTGCGCGAGGGGCCGTAGGCAGACCACTCGGTCGAGGAGCCCATGGCGAACTCGTCGAGGTTTGTCTTGCCCAGGAGGAGCGCGCCTTCGGCGTCGAGGCGCTCCACGGCTGTGGCGGAATAGGGCGGCAAGTAGCCTTCGAGGATGCGCGAGGCGGCTGTCGTACGCACGCCGCGCGTCACGATATTGTCCTTCGCCGCGTACGGAATGCCGTAGAGGGGCCCCGCGTCCTTCGGGCGGCGCTTTTGCACGTCCTCGGCGGCCGCGCGTGCGTCGTCGAGCAGCGTGAGAAAGCTGTGCAGCTCCCCTTCGCGAGCCTCGATCGCATCGAGCGCGCCGTCGACGAGCGCGGCGCTCGTCACCTCGCCGCGCTGCAGGCGGGCGGCAGCTTCCCGCAGCGTCTCCATCAGGCGTCCTCCCGCATGCCAGGCACGATCAGGTAGCGGCCGTCCAGTTCGGCGGCGCAGCCGAGGCCGTCCTCGACCGGCAGGCTCTCGCGCGGCTGGTCGGTCCGCAGTCCCTCGTCGCCCTGGATCGGCCAAAAGGTCGCCTCGACCTGCGAGAGGTCGAGCTCCTGCAGCCGTTCGACGTGGTGCAGGATCACGTGCAGGTCCCGCTCCAGCCGCTGCGCCTCGCCTTCCTCCAGGCGCAGGCGCGCCAGCGCCGCCAGCTTCGGCACGATCTTGTCGTCTCTCACGCGCAAATCCCCTCCTACGTAGCAAGGGCACCGCACGCGCGGTGCCCCCTGTCTGCCGGACCTCTCAGCGCGACCGCATGACCATCGGAGCGTCCATCACCTTGCGGAAGTGGCAGGCCGTGAAGTGCCCGTCTCCGAGGTCGATCAGCGGCGGCTCCTCCTGACGGCAGATCTCCTGCGCGTAGGGGCAACGGGTGTGGAAGCGGCACCCCTTGGGCGGGTTCACCGGGCTCGGCACGTCGCCCTCCAGCACGATGCGCTCCCGCTTGAGCTCCGGGTTCGGCACCGGGATGGCCGACATCAGCGCCTCCGTGTATGGGTGCTGCGGACGGGCGAAGAGCTCCTTGGAGTCAGCCAGTTCCACTAGCTTGCCCAGATACATGACGCCGACGCGCGTCGACATGTGCTTCACGACGTTGAGACCGTGCGCGATGAAGACGTACGTGAGGCCGAATTTCTGCTGCAGGTCGTTGAGCAGGTTCAAGACCTGCGACTGGATCGAGACGTCCAGCGCGGAGACCGGCTCGTCGCAGACGATCAGCTTCGGGTGCAGCGCGAGTGCGCGCGCGATGCCGATGCGCTGGCGCTGGCCGCCCGAGAACTCGTGCGGGTACCGCTTGAGGTGGTAGCCGGAGAGCCCCACGGTCTCCAGGAGTTCGCGGACACGGTTCTCCCGCTCCTTGCCGCTCGCGATGCGGTGGACGCTCAGCGGCTCGCCGACGATCTCGCCGACCGTCATGCGCGGGTTCAGCGAGGAGTACGGGTCCTGGAAGATGATCTGCATGTTGCGGCGCTGGCGCCGCAGCGCTTCGCCCTTCAGTTCGAAGATCGACTTGCCCTCGAAGAGCACGTCGCCGCTCGTCCGGTCCTCCAGGCGGAGCATCACGCGCCCGGTCGTCGTCTTGCCGCAGCCGGACTCGCCCACGAGCCCGAACGTCTCTCCGGCGTAGACGTCGAAACTGATGTCATCGATCGCGTGGACGTTCGCATGGCTGCGGGAGAACATGCCGCCGCGCACCGGGAAGTACTTCTTCAGGTTGCGGACCGAAACGAGGGGTTCGCTGGCGCTCACGACGCCTCAGCCTCCTTGCGCACGCGCTCCGACGGCGGGATGATGCAGCGCGCGATCGCGCCCTCCCCGACGTCCACAAGCGGCGGCTCCGCTTCGAGACAGCGCGCCTCGGCATACGGGCAACGCGGCGCGAACCGGCAGCCCGTCGGCATGTGCAGCGGGTTCGGCACGACACCCGGGATCACGTGGAGACGGCCCGACGGCTGGTCGAGGCGCGGGATCGAATTAAGCAGGCCCTCGGTATACGGGTGGTAGGGCCGGCGGAACAGCGTCTTGACGTCCGCCGCCTCCACGACCTTGCCCGCGTACATAACCACGACCCGCTGCGCCATCTCTGCGACGACGCCCAGGTCGTGCGTGATGATGATGATCGACATGCCGAACTGATCCTTGAGTTCCTTCATGAGTTCCAGGATCTGCGCCTGGATCGTCACGTCGAGCGCCGTCGTCGGCTCGTCCGCGATCAGCAGCTTGGGGTTGCACGCCAGCGCCATCGCGATCATCACCCGCTGGCGCATGCCGCCTGACATCTGGTGCGGGAACTCCTTCGCGCGGCGCTCCGGCAGCGGAATGCCTACGCGGCGGAGCATCTCGATCGACTTGTCGAGAGCGTCCTTCTTCGAAAGGCGCTGGTGCAGGATCAAAGACTCTGCAATCTGCGTCCCGACCGTGTAGACGGGATTGAGCGAGGTCATCGGCTCCTGAAAGATCATCGAGATGTCGTCACCGCGGATCTGGCGCATCTCGGCCTCGCTGGCCTTCACCAGGTCCTTGCCCCGGAAGACGATCTCGCCGCCTGCGATATGGCCGGGCCTGCTGATCAGACGCATGATGGAAAGCGCTGAAACACTTTTGCCGCATCCCGACTCGCCAACGATGCCTAGCGTTTCGCCTTCTTCGACGTGAAAGGACACACCGTCGACTGCTTTGACAAGGCCTTCGTCTGTCGGGAACTCAGTGTGGAGATCCGTGACGCGCAGGAGGTCCGCCAAACCTGTTCCCCCTTCAATGCAGCACCTACTGAACATGACCAATTTGTTGTTATTCGTTCAGGACGCGTCAATTCCTCTCTCTTTCAGTGGCCATCAGGGCGCCAAATTCCGCTTCGGATAGCACCCGGATACCGAGCGAGTCGGCCCTTGCCAATTTCGATCCGGCTGCTTCTCCGGCCACGACGAGCGTCGTGCGCCGCGTGATGTCCGACTCGACGCGGGCACCGAGCGCGCGTGACCGCTGCTGCGCCTCCTGCCGGGGTACCGAGAGCGTTCCCGTGAAGACGACCACCTCGCCCGCCAGCGGGCCATCGAGGTGCCCTCGGGGCGCCTCGCCCCCGAGAACGAAGCCAAGCTGCGCGAGCGACCCGAGCAGCCGCTCGCCGACCGCTCCGTGGAAGAAGCGGTAGACGCTTTGCGCGATCACGGGGCCGACTCCCGGCACGTCCGACAGCTCCTCCTGGCCCGCCTGGCCGATCGCTGGAAGGCTGCCGAAGCGCTCTACCAGGAGTTCCGCGGCGCGCTCACCGACATGCGGTACGCCGAGCGCGAAGAGGATGCGCGCCGGCGGCCGTGTGCGCGCAGCGGCGAGTCCCGCGGCGAGCTTCGCTGCGGACTTTTCGCCGAACCGCGGGAGTTGCGCGAGGTCTTCCTCGCGCAGGCGGAAGAGGTCCTCCGGCTGCTGCACGAGCCCGTGTGCGAGCAGGAGATCGACCGTGCGGGGGCCGAGGCCGTCCACGTCCAAAGCGCCGCGGCCGCCGATGTGGATCAGCCATTCGCGCAGCTGCGCCGGACATGCCGTGTTGACGCAGCGCCGCGCGGCCTCCCCCTCGCGGCGCACCGCCTCGCCGCCGCAGATAGGACAGACGCTGGGAAATTCGTACGCGGGGCGGAGGTAATGCTCGTCATCGGCAATCACCCCGATCACTTCCGGGATGATCTCCCCCGCCTTGCGTACGCGCACCGTGTCGCCGATGCGGATGTCCCGCTGCGCGATCAGGTCTTCGTTGTGCAAGGACGCCCGCTGGACGGTCGTGCCGGCCAGGCGCACCGGCCGCAGGATCGCGGTCGGCGTGAGCGCCCCCGTCCGCCCGACCTGCACCTCGATGCCGAGCAGCTCCGTCGCCGCCTCCTCCGCGGGGAACTTGTAGGCGATGGCGCTGCGCGGCGCCTTCTGCGTCGCGCCCAGCGACTGCGCGAGTTGCAGGTCCTCGAGCTTGACGACGAGCCCGTCCGTCGCGTAGGGCAGTTCGTCGCGCAGCGCTGCGAAGCGCTCCGTCTCCGCGATCACCTCGTCGATCGACGCGCAGTGCCGCCGGATCGGGTTGACGGGCAGGCCGGCCTGCGCGAGCAGCGCGAGGGCGTCGCTCTGCGTGCCGGGGACGCCGCCGCGCCGCACCTCGTAGCAGAAGAGTTCGAGCGCCCTGCCCGCCGTCACGCCGGGATCCATCTGGCGCAGGGACCCGGCCGCGGCGTTGCGCGGGTTCGCGAAGGGTGCCTCCCCCGCCGCGGCGCGGGCGGCGTTCAGCGCCTCGAATGCCGGGCGCGGCATGTAGATCTCGCCGCGCACCTCGAAGGCGCCCGGATGCGCTCCGCGCAGCCGGCGCGGCACGGACGCGATCACCCGCACGTTCTGCGTGACGTCCTCTCCGACGCTGCCATCGCCGCGCGTGGCACCCTGGCGCAGCTCCCCGTCCTCATAGCGCAGCACGACGGTGAGCCCGTCGATCTTCGGTTCGACGACGTAGGCCACCTCGGCCCCGCCCGCGTCCTTGCGCACGCGCCGGTCGAACTCTCTCAAGTCGTCCGCGTCCATCGCGTTCTGCAGAGAGAGGAGCGGCGGGTCGTGCTGCACCGGCTGGAACTTGCCGGCTGCGCGCGCGCCCACGCGGCGGGAGGGCGAATGCTCGTCGCCCATCTCGGGATGGCGCGCCTCGAGGGCAACGAGCTCGCGCATCAGCGCGTCGTACTCCGCATCGGAGACGCTGGGCGCGTCCAAGACGTGGTACTCCTCAAAGAGCCGCGTCAGGAGCGTGCGCAGCGCGAGGATCCTCTCCTGCTCCCCGTCCATCAGGGCTCCACCTTCTCCAGGCCGGCATAGCGCGCGAGCAGGCGTCGCATGCCCGCACCCGGGAACGCGACGGTGATCTCCTCCTCGTCTCCGCTCTGGCGCACCTGCACGACGGTACCTTCCCCAAACTCGCGGTGGCGCACGTGGTCCCCAGCCGCGACGTGGCTGCTCGGGCGCCCGAGGTAGCTCGAGACCGCCATCCTTCTGCCGGGCGGCAGCGCGTGCTCGGCCCCGCCGCCGAGCACCGCCTCCTCGGAGGCCTCGCGCGGCACGTCCTGCAGGAAGCGCGACGACACGCTCGGCACCGTCTCGCCGCGGCGCTGGCGCCGCAGCGCCCGCATCAGCCAGAGTTCCTTGCGCGCGCGCGTCACCCCGACGTAGAAGAGCCGCCGCTCCTCCTCGAGCTCGCGCTCCTCGAAGGCGGCCCGCGCGTGCGGCAGGAGTCCTTCCTCCATGCCGGTCAGGAAGACGCAGTCGAATTCGAGTCCCTTCGCGGCGTGCAGCGTCATGACGCTCACGCGGCCGTCGGCGTCGTCCGCCTCGTCGATGTCGCTCAGAAGCGCGACCTTTGCGAGGAAGTCCTCGAGCAGCGGGCTCTCGCCCTCCGCCTCGCGCGCCTTGTTGATCAGCGACTCGACGTTCTCCGCCCGGCTCTGCGCCTCGACCGTGCCCTCGAGCCGCAGCGCCGCGAGGAAGCCGGAGCGCTCAGCGACCTCCTCGACGAGGCGCGAGACCGGGATCGACTCCTTGGCGGTGCGCAGGTCCGCGATCAGATCGAGCAGGGCAGTGAGGTCGCGCGCCTTCTTTCCCCCGAGCTCCTCCGCAACCGTGCGCGCCGCCTGCAGGTCCGGAACGCCGGTGCGCGCCGCGACCTCCTCGATGCGCTCGAGCGTCGCGGTCCCGAGCCCGCGCTTCGGCACGTTGAGCGCCCTGCGGAA
Source organism: Bacillota bacterium (assembly GCA_021806845.1). Classification (GTDB taxonomy): domain Bacteria; phylum Bacillota; class Sulfobacillia; order JAJZYS01; family JAJYTV01; genus JAJYTV01. The sequence continues at coordinate 8,123 of JAKAPV010000030.1, forward strand.
CGCGAGGTCGTCGCGCTCGTTCAGGATCAGCCGCAGATAGGCGATCAGGTCCTTGATCTCCCTGCGCTCGTAGAAGCGCAGGCCGCCCACCAGACGGTAGGGGATCGCGTGGCGGATCAGCGCCTCTTCGTGGCTGCGGGACTGGGCGTTCGTGCGGTAGAGCACCGCGACCTCGCTGAGCGGGATCTTCGCGCGCATCGCCTCGATGCGCCGCACCACCCACTCGCTCTCCTGCCACTCGTCCTGCGCGACGGCCACCTTGACGCGCTCGCCTTCGCCGAGCGCGGACCAGAGCTCCTTCTCACGCCGCAGACGGTTCGGGCGGATGAGCGCGTTCGCCGTCTTCAGGATGTTCTCGGTGGACCGGTAATTCTCCGTCAGGAGCACGACGCGCGCCCGCGGATAGTCCTTCTCGAATTCGAGGATGTTGCGGATGTCGGCGCCGCGCCAGCCGTAGATCGACTGGTCCGGGTCGCCGACGACGGCGAGGTTCTGCCGCGACCCGGCCAAGGCCCGCACCCAGCGGTACTGCGCGAGGTTCGTGTCCTGGTACTCGTCCACGAGCAGGTGGCGAAACCGGTTCTGCCAGTACTCGCGAACCTCCGCGTCTTCCTCCAGGAGCCGCACGACGAAGCCGATCAGGTCGTCGAAGTCGAGCGCTCCCAGCTCGTGCAGCCGCTCCTGGTACGCTTCGAACACGCGGGCCACCTGCTCCTCGAAAAAGCCGCCCTCGGCGCGCACGTCGGCCGGACCCAAGAGCTCGTTCTTCGCCTTCGAGATCCGGTGCAGCATGCCGGCCGGCGGGTAGCGCTTCTCGTCGAGGTTCATGCGTCCCAGCACCTGGCGCATCACCTGCAGCTGGTCCTGGGTGTCGTAGATGGCGAAGTCCCGCGGATAGCCAAGGCGGTCGGCCTCGCGCCGCAGGATGCGCGCCGATGCCTGGTGGAAGGTCATGATCCACAGCCGCTGCGCCGCATGCGGCACGCGGCGCGCGACGCGGGAGCGCATCTCCTGCGCGGCCTTGTTCGTGAACGTGATCGCCAGGATCTCTTCCGGCCGTGCCGCACCGGACTCCAAGAGATGCGCGAGGCGCTCCGTGAGCGCCCGCGTCTTGCCCGACCCCGCTCCCGCCAAAATCAGCAGCGGTCCCTCGCCGTGCAAAACGGCTTCGCGCTGTGCCTCGTTGAGTCCATCAAGCATGCTCATAGCTATAGTATAAGGATCTGGGCGGCGCCTGAACGAACCAATCGTTCATGTGTTCGCGGTTAAGTTTGGCTGAATGGGCAGGATGCGCCGCAGGTCGCGCGAAAGCAGTATGCGACACGCCGCGTTCGGCAGATATTGGCGACGAAACGCCATTTGGGGAGGCTGCTCGCGCTGCACACGCTACAGGTGATCATCCTGGCCGTCATCCAAGGGGTGACGGAGCTCTTTCCGATCAGTTCGGTCGGTCACAACGTCATCATCCCGAAGCTGCTCCAGTGGCACCTCAACCAGTCCGGCCCGGCCTTCCTTCCCTTCGTCGTCGTCCTGCACCTCGGCACCGCGCTGGCACTGCTCATCTTCTTCTGGCAGGACTGGATCGACGTCGTGCGGGGCATATTCGGCCGCGGCGAAAACGTGGAAGAGAACCGCCACCTCTTCGATCTGCTGCTCGTCGGCACGCTGCCGGCCGTGTTCATCGGCTTCTTCTTCGAGCAGGCGCTCAAGTCGCTGTTCGCGTCGCTCGCACTGGCGTCGATCATGCTGATCATCAACGGCATCGGCCTCGTGGTCGGCGAGCGCCTGCGCAGCGAGCGCGGCAAGACGCTCGCGGACATCGGCTGGAAGGAAGCGCTGGTCGTCGGCATCGCCGAGGCGATGGCCCTGATCCCCGGCATCTCCCGCTCGGGCGCCAGCATGGTCGCGGGCATGGCGTACGGGCTGAAGACCTCCGAGGCCGCCCGCTACGCCTTCCTCCTCGGCTTCCCCGTCATCCTCGGCGCGGGCGTGCTCGAGGTGCCGAAGCTCACGGCCGCCTCGATCGCGCCCGGCACCGTGCCGCTCGCGATTGTCGGCGGCATCGTCGCCGCCGTCGTGGCCTACTTCTCCGTCGCCTTCCTGACGCGCTACTTCCGCCACAAGGAAGGCGACGCACTGCGCCCCTTCGCGTACTACTGCTGGGCCCTCGGCATCCTGGGCGTGCTCGGAGCCGCGCTGCACTTCTAAAGGCCCGGCGTTTCCGCCGCAGCCCAAGGCCGCTCCTCCGGGGCGGCTTCTTCGCGCCCGCGGACAGGTCGGACTCAGCGCGGGATGAAACCCTTCGGACAATCGCCCGTCCCATCTCACATCCTCCGGGAGGTCGTCAGCATGCGGCAGGAGCGGGACGTCTACGAAGCCATCCTTTCCTTCGCGGCGCAGGAGGAGCGTGTGCGGGCGGTGATCCTCAACGGTTCGCGCGCGAATCCGGATGCACCGCGGGACATCTTCCAGGACTACGACATCCTCTTCGCCGTCTCGGACATGGATGCACTCCTCTTGGATCGCGGCTGGATCGAGCGCTTCGGCGAGCGGATCATCATGCAGACGCCGGACGAGATTGACCCAAGCGATCCGCCGCGCGAGACTTTCGCCTTTCTCATGCTGTTCACGGACGGCGTGCGCATCGACCTGGCCCTGCACCCACAAGACAAGATCGCTTCCATGCCGCTCGACCGGCACCACCGGGTGCTGCTCGACAAGGACGGCATCGCGGGTGCGCTCACAGGGGCAGACATCGCCGACCACCGCCCTTCGCCGCCGACGGCGTCCGAGTACGCTGCCTGCTGCAACGAGTTCTGGTGGGTCTCCACGTACGTCGCGAAGGGGCTCTGGCGCGGTGAACTCCCCTACGCGAAAACGATGTGCGAGGGACCGGTGCGCGACATGCTGTACCGCATGGTGGTCTGGTGGATCGGCGTGCAATCGGACTTCGCCGCGGACCCGGGGAAGTTCGGGAAGTGCTTCGAGCGGCATCTCCCGCCGGATCTGTGGCAGGGGTATCTCCAGACCTACTCCGGTCCGGGGCCCGATGACATGTGGAAGGCGCTCCACGTCATGGGCAGCCTCTTTCGGGGGGTTGCGGCCGACGTCGGCAGGGCGCTCGGCTACCCGTACCCAGAGCAGGACGATGCGCGCGTCACTGCCTATCTGCAGCGCGTACAGAAACTGCCCAAGGACGCCGCCGACATCTACTGAACTCTTCTCCGCCAATTGCTGCGCCCGCTCGCCGAAGGAACGCTGGTCCGTCGACGAATCGCCTTTGCGTTTGTCGCTTTGCGTTTGTCTCTAGGGTCACATGGTAGCAGGATAGTGGGCTTCTTCAGGGAACAGGGCCACTGAACTGTAGACTGCTCCCAGACGGAATGATGTCGATGAAGCTCCGTAACCTGGCTCTGACCAGGGGCCTGCTTCTTGCTAGCGCGCTGACCATCCTTGCTGGTTGCACCACCGTGCAGCAGCTCAGTCTACAACCTGCAGGCGCACCCGACAGCAAAGCCAATGGGACACCGATCTCCCTCGTGCCGGTCAAGGTGCCTGCTTCGGCTGAGAAGTACCTGCCCCTCGGCGAGCGCATCTTCAGTCTCACCTATTGGAGCCGCGGCCTGCGTTGCCAGGGCTACCTCGACGTTCCGGCCGGGCAGACAGCCCTCCCCTTGCTAGTCGAGCTGCACGGCGGAGGCGTCTGGGCGAATCCTGGCCACTACTACGGCTTTCCGGTGATCACGCCATCCGTGGCAGCCGAATTCGCACAACCGAGCTTGATCGTCTTCTCTCCGAACTACGGCGGGTACGGACCCAGCCAGGGAACGATCGGCGACTCCCACGCCGACTTCATCGACACCATGAATGGCCTGACCGCCCTGACGCACATCTCAGGGCTGCGCATACGGCAGCACGACACCTTCCTGGCTGGCGCCTCCCTCGGCGGAATGGTGGCTCTGCTCATGGCAGACCAGGACAAGGAGGTGCGCGGCCTTGAACTCATCAGCCCTTGGCCGGGGGCGAAGCAGGCGATGGCATGGCTTGGCACCCAGTCGAGCGCGTCGCTCAGCTACACTGACCTTTACTCCCTCGCCAACGTCGGACGCCTGTGCGGGCCAAGCCTCTCGTCGGCGTGGTGCGCGGCGAACTCCGTTCCGTACAGTCAGGTGAAGGTGCCTGTGCTGCTGCTCGGAGGGACCCACGACACTACCATCCCGCCTGACATGCTCAAAGCCATGTATGCCGCACTGAAGCAGTTCGACCCCCGGGTCCAGCTGAATTTCGTGTCAGGCGGACACGTACCCGAGACGAAGGCGGCGTGGGACATCGAACGGGAGTGGTTCAAGACCCACGGTTTGCGCAGCTTCCAATAAGCGCGACGGGGTTGCCTTCCGCTCGTCCACCAATCCGACCGCACCTCAGCCGCAACAGCAAACATTTGCGATGGCGCTCGCGGCCCACTCAAACGGGCGACCCCTCACATCGGAGACGTGGCTTGGGAGGCGCGTGCCCCTCAGTCCGATGAAAGCCTGAGCACTCCCATCGGCGTTCGCTGATCCCTCTGCGGCACTCTTTCAGGTGTCCGCAAATCCCGCCGCAAACCTGCGAAAGGAGCGCGTCCCGCCAATGACAAGGAGGGCGCCCGCAGTGCGGACGCCCTCCCTCTTGCCTTTTAGAACCGCGGCCGGCCGTAGTTCACGCCGGTCGTGCCGACGTGGGAACTGCCAGGAGATGTCGTCGTCCAGGGGGAAGCGGCACTCGCCGCTATCGGCCCGAGCAGCGTCGCGAAGAGCGCCAGCGTCGCCGCCATCAGGATCGCCTTCTTCATCACTGTTCCCTCCTCATGCCGCGTGCAGCGCACGCAGCCTTTCCACGACTTCCGGGTCCAGGAGCGTACCGGACTGACGCTGCATCTGCTGCAGCACGTCAGCGTAGGGCTGGTGCGCGATGCCCGCTGCGTACTCACGCAGCACGCGGAAGACGCGCGCCTCCACCGGGGCCGAGGCCGGGCGCTCGTCCGCGAGCGCGAGCACCTGACCGGCGCGCGCGTCGAGCGCCCCGAAGGCCGCCGCCTGCTCCAGAAGGGCCACGTTGGCCTGCGGATGCAGGACCGATCCGACCGCGCGCGCATAGCCGGCGACCTCCGACAACGGTGCGAGGCAAAAGAGCGCCTTGCGTGCCACGCCGAGGTCCACGAGACGCTCGAGCACCTCCACAGCGCGCAGCGTGGTGCGCGTCAGTTCCTGCACGACCGCGATCGGGGCGCGCGCCGCAGTCGCCGCCGTGTTCCCTTCGGAGATGCGACCGTTTGCGAAGAGGACGTCGACGCCGTTGGAGACGAGCTTGTCGAAGGTCTCGGGCTGTCCGCTCGCGCGGGCCACCTGTCCCCCGAGGACCAGGAGTCGCCCGAGCTCCAGCCCGTCCAGCACCGATGGAGACTCGAGAAGATGCGCCACCGCGATGTCAAGCCAACTGCCGGCCTCGAGGCCGTCGCCCCTGGCGAGTTCGACGCGCGACAGCTCGGATGCGCAGAGCAAGAGATCCGGTGTCTCGCCGACTTCGTGGAACGCCGCGTAGCATTCGCGCAGGAGGCGCGCTCCGCGGTCCGCGTTGCCGAGCTGCAGCTCGGCCATCGCTTCCGTCTGCCTGATCACGATGCGGTTGTAGTCGTCGCCGTCGGCAAGCTCCCCCGCGAGGGTGGCGAGGTGCGCAGCGCGCTCCGCGTCTCCCTGTTCGAGCGCGAGACCCGCCAGCAGGTGCAGAAACTCCCCCTGGCGCGCGCGGTCCGCCGTCTCGTCGAACTCCCGCAGCCATGCGTCGCCGTGGCGCTCCGCGTCCGGGAAGACCCCGAGCAGCGAGAGGGCCATCTGCAGGTTGATCGCGGCGTTCAACCGCGACTCGTCCCCCCGCGGCATCTGTTCCGCGAGATGCTCCGCCAGAACCGCATGCTGGTATCCCGCGAACCGGTCCCCGACCGCAATGGACGCAGCGCAGAGCCCGCCAAGGCTCCGCACGGCTCCCTCGAGCGCGCCTGCCCGCCGCGCGTCCGCGTACGCGAGGCGCCACTCCTGACGGGCGGCCTCATGCAGTCCTCGGTCGAACAGCGTGCTGGCCGTCTTGTGGCGGCCTTCCCACACCAGTCCCCACCTCCAAGGACACCGCAAACCGCTCCAGCAAAAAAGAAGATTGCCGCCGGCAGCCTGGCGATCATGGCGGCTTGGCCGCTGTAGACCCATGGCTTTGCGTCACCGGCTTTCGCCGGTTTTGCCGTTTGCAGTGACGAATCTGGTTGGAGTATGTCAGATTGCCAAAATGTGCGCAAGTATTTTCTTCTGATCGCCGAGGGACTCCCCCTAATCTCAGAGTCCGGCTTTTCACTCCCTGGCGTGGCTACCCGCTCCGAAAGAGCACTTGTGCCTCCCCTGCGCCCCTACATGCAAGGTGCGCTAACCAGAGGCGTCAACGTGCGTTAGGTGCGCGTGGTTCGGGAAGTATGCCTATTCGAAATACGTATCTGTCGCACTTGCAGTCGCAGAAGGGACTCCTTTGGGGACGTTGCTGCGCAGTGAAAGAAAGGTGCGTAGGATTGGGCTGTCTGGGCCCCTCCTACGCACCACCCCTTTTGACCGGCAGCTTCTGGTCATTGGGTCCGATCGCTAGGCGATCCCGTGCTCGGGAACACCCCAACCCGAGGTGACAGCCGTCCAAAGCGGCTGGTCGCTCAGCGCTTCCTCTGTGACCATGTAGTAGAACGCTGCGAAGAGCGGGAGCGAGAAGACGTTGATGGTGCTCTCGTCGTCCGCGATGCAGCCGGAGAGATAGGCGATGCGGTCGCTGTGCGGCCCCCAGGTGATCCGGCAGGCAGAGTAGCAGGTGTTCACAGCGATGTCGAAGACGAGGTTCCCCCGATCGTCCGCGATGCGCAGACGGCCGAAGTACTTCTGCGCCTCGTTGAAGTCCGTCGAGCTGAAGGCGATGAGCCGCCCGTTCGGCGACCATACGGGGCAGTAGTCCTTGCCCATCGGCCCCTGCGGCAGCGCCGTAACCGTCCCCGTCTCGACGTTTGCGATCATCACGATGGAGACGCTTGCTCCGGGTGTGGTGTAGAGGATCTTCCTGCCGTCAGGGGACATCTTCAGTACGTGGTAGGGCGGGTTCACCGTCGTGATCGTCGTCCGTCCCGTCCCGTCCGCGTTGATCGCATCCAGGCTGGGCGGCGCCTCTCCGGCGCTCGCGAAGGCGAGACGCGTTCCGCAAGGGAACCAGACCGGGAACGTGCCATCGACGAGGAAGGCAGACGCGCCCGTTGCGCGATTGACCAGGTGGATATGGCCCCCCGTCTTTGTCAGCGCGATCCAGTTGCTGTCCGGTGACCAGGAGACTTCCTGGGGAAACTCGACATCGTTTGTGAGATCCTGCGGCGCACCGCCCCAACCTGGCACGAGGTAGAGCTTCTGATCTTCCGCCACGTATGCCACCCACCGGCCGTCGGGGGACCATACGGGATCCCAAGGCTGGACGGAAAGCGGGCCCGTGAGGTCTACCTCCGAAAGTCCTGGCACGACACTGCGTATCGACCAGGCACCGGTGACGGCATCAACGTGACGGTATAGGATTCGTCCCTCGCGGTTGACGCCGATGGCGGATGAGTAGGTGCCGAGTGCCGCCAGGGTGACCGGTCCGACGATGCCGTCCGGCCGGATGCCCACGGACTCCTGAAACCGCTGGACCTGCCTGCGTGTGGCCCGCCCGAAGAACCCGTCCTCCACGAGCACAGGCCTGCCGGCGATCGAGTTGAGCCAGCGCTGCAGCTGGCGTACGTCCGTGCCCTTCGTCCGGATGGAGAGATTTCGCCCGCCGAGCCAGGTGCGCAGCTTCAGGTGGAATACGGTGTGCGGGCCGACGATTCCACTCGGGACCAGGTCGTAGCGCGCCTGAAATTCGCGCACGGCCGCTGCAGTGCGCTCGTCGAAGTACCCGGACGCGGGGCCGACCCCCGTCTCCCCGGAAATGTTCAGCCGGTCTTGCAGGATCAGGACGTCTCCTCCATCCATTCCTTCGTGCAGCACCCGGCTTCCGAAGCGGGGCGCTCCGCCGAGGTAGGGACCAATGGCCTCTCCGAGGCACCAGAAGGTGTCCGGCCCGACGATGCCGTCGATCTCGAGCCCGTAGTACCCCTGGAATGCATGCACGGCCGCATCGGTCCGGGGGCCGAAGATCCCGTCGATGGGGCCTGGGTCGAAGATGTCGCAAACTTTCAGCTTGAACTGCAAGATCTTGACGTCCGTGCCGCGCTGCTGCGGTGTAACGAGCCGCAGGAAGCGGGCCCCAAAATCGATGATCGGCAACGAATCAATCGCGATGTCCTCTGGCGGATCCTGCTGCGGCGGCGTCCAGGTGTTCTCGGGCATGTTGCACCGTCACCCCCAATTCACGTTATGTGAATTGGGGATCGGCGGTCCCCCTGCTGGTGACGTGGCTCTACATCGTTTGCGAAGGCGGCCCCGGGGTAAACCTGCGGGTGCTGCGGCACCGGACCGCACCCGCGTCCCGTGACGTAGGCGTTGCCACAGCTAGCGACCGCGATGCTTCTACCTGCGTCGTTGCCAGTTCAACGGAGGGAACCAACCTGATGCAAGCTCCGCGCGGCACCGCCACCTATGTCCGTCCTGACACCACAACTCGCGTTATACGCGACCGTGACTTGTGTTGCGGAGTTCGGAGGCGGCAGCGGAATGACGGAGGGAACACTCGGACGATTGCAGGGAGGCGATGCCAGTGCGACCCTTAGCTTACGCCGATATA
>JAKAPV010000031.1 GCA_021806845.1 Bacillota bacterium
CATTCTGCGGGCCGAACTCGCCGACGGCCGCGTGATCCGCGGCGAGTCCCAGATCCCCGAGGCCAACGGGAAGATCACCCGCGTCGCGCTGGAACCCGCGGATGCCTCTCCGACGCAGGAAGCGCTGCGCGCCATCGCCGAGGCGGACGTGATTGTGCTCGCTCCGGGGTCCCTCTTCACGAGTCTGATGCCGAACCTCCTTGTGCCGGGCATTTCCGATGCGATCCGCCGCTCGTCCGCGCTGCGCGTCTATGTCCAGAACATCATGACCCAGCCCGGGGAGACCGATGGCATGAGCGCGGAACAACACCTTGAGGCGATCGTGCGCCATGCAGGGAGCGGCCTCGTCGACTGCGTCATCCTCAACACGGAGCCGCTCTCGCCCGAGGTTGCGGAGCGGTACGGACGGCGAAGCGCAGAAGTGGTCGGCTTCAGCGAGCACGCCTTGGGCGTCGCGGGCTACGAGGTGATCGCGCTGCCTCTTCTGGCGAAGGGACCGTATGCCCGTCACGACCCGCAGAGCGTCGCCAGGGCGGTGTTCAGCCGCTGGGCCCACCGTCGCCGGCCGGAACCCGGACGCCTGCTCGATCTCCTCATGCTGCGAGAGCAGCTCCGGTCTGACATCAAATGACCAGCCGCACGCGCGAGGTGAAGGATGAAATCCTCATGGCGCAGCACCCGCGGGCCTTTGAGCAGGGGCTGCTTCTGGCCCTGGTGGACGCGGAGGCGCAGCGCCTCTCCGACGGCACCCCGGCGCTTGCGGTCGCCGAGGCGCGCACGGCGCGTGTACTGCACCGCATCGCGAAGGACCTCCTGCGCATCGACGCCGTCGTGCTGGTGCGCGAAAGCGGCGCACGCGGCAGGCGCTTTCTGCTGTCCTTCCCCGGCAAGGCCGCGCAGCGTCTGCAGGAGTTTTCGGAGCGTTCCCGCCGCCGCATGGGGGCGGTGGAACGGAGAGGATACCTCGCGGGCATCTTCCTCGCTGCGGGCACCCTGACGCCGCCGCAGTCCGGGTACCTCCTGGAACTGCGGCTGGCCCGGCCCCAGGTGGCGAGCGAAGCGATGCGCATCCTGCGGCGCTTCGGCATCACGGCACAACGTCGCCTGCGGCGCGAGTACTCGGTCGTCTACCTGCAGGGGGCGGATCAGGTGGCCGAGGTGCTGTCGCTGTGCGACGCCGCAGCAGCGCGGCTCGCCCTGGAAGACGCCCGCAGCATGCGGAGTGTGCGCGGCGTCGTGAACCGGCTCGTGAACGCGGAGTCGGCGAATGTGGAGAAATCGGTCCACGCCTCGGTGGACCAGAGCGCCCGCATCCGGGCGTTTGCCGCCCAAGGGGGACTCAACGTGCTCAGCCCCAAACTGCGCGAGGCGGCGGAGGCGCGGCTGCGGTTCCCGGAGGCGGCGCTCGAGGAGCTCGGTGCAGCCCTTGGCTTGACCAAGGCCGGAGTGCACTATCGGCTGCGGCGCATCATGAAGATCGCCGCGGACCACATGGGCTCCGGCCTCGGAGCGAAATAGGAGGCAGGACATGCGGCGGCCTTTGCAACTCATCGTGGCAGCGGGAATGATCGGGGCATTGCTGGGCGGCTGCGGGGCCCCCGCGAAGAAGGCAGCTCCCGCCAAGGCGCCTGCGCTGCGCATCGCGCTGGTCGGCGCTCCCGCGACGATCGATCCCCTGCGGCTGCAGGACGCCTCCGGTACCGCGGTGGACGAGCTCATCTACGACGGCCTTGTCCGCGTGTCGCCGAACCTGCAGCCGCAGGCAGACCTTGCGCAGAGTTGGCGCGTCTCCGGGGGCGGGCGGACCTACACGTTCCGCCTGAACCCGCATGCGCGCTGGCAAGATGGCAAGCCCGTGACGCCGCAGGACGTCGTCTTCAGCTTTGGCGCCTACCGGAGCCCGGCGAACGGGTCTCTCGCCGCGGGCCTGCTCGCGGACGTCGCGTCGGTGAGGGCGGACGGCAAGCATGCCGTGCGCATCGCACTCCTGCGGCCCGACGCTTCCTTTCTGCTCGACGCCTGCACGCTGCCCATACTGCCCAGGCACCTCCTCTCGCAGTATGCCTTCGGCAAGGCGCTCCTTGCGGCCCCGGCCCTCGGTCCGGGCGCGATCGGCACGGGGCCGTTCCGCCTCGCGTCGGTGGCGCCCGGGCAATACGTCCTGACGCGGAACCGGCGGTACTTCCTCGGTGCTCCCCGCATCGAGAAGATCACAATCTCCATCGAGCCGACGGCCGCTGCCGCGCTGACGCTCGTTCGCGCGGGAAAGATGGACTTCGCGCAGGTGCCGCCCGTGGATGCCCAGGCTGTATCGACCTGGCCGCGTGTACAGCTCGTCAAGACATTTCAGCTCGCCTTTGCCGGCATCGTCTGGAACCTGCAGCAGGCGCCCTGGAACGATCCCCGGCTGCGCCGCGCCCTCTACTTCGCCATCAACCGCTCGGAGATCGTATCCGGGCCGCTCTACGGTTACGCGCAGGTGGCAAACGGTCCGTTGCCGCCGGTATCCCCCGCGTACGACAAGACCCTTGCCGCGCGGGGATTCGAACCGCAGCGCGCGCTCTCGCTCCTGGCCGCCGCCGGCTGGCACCGGAGCGGCTCGGTCCTGCGCAACGCGCGCGGCAAGCCGCTGAGCCTTGAGATCCTTGCGTCTTCCGGCGCCCCCGACCGGACGGCGGTGCTGGGGCTCGTCGCACGGGACCTGAGCGCGATCGGCATTGCCGTCGGCGTGCGCTACGAACCGTTCGCTGTCTATACGCGGGAGTTCGCCGGCGGCAACTTCCAGGCGGCGTTCGCCGCCCGGGGGCTCTCGGCGGATCCGAACCTCTCGGCGTACTTCATCCCGGGATCCCCCGAGAACGCGGGTGCGTACAGCGACGCGGCCGTAACGGCCGACCTTCAGGCCGAACTCTCCGCCGCCAACGCAGCGCAGCGGATCGCCGCGCTGCATGGCGTCCAGTCGGCGATGCAGGTCGATCCGCCGGAACTCTTCCTTTACTTCCCGCAGTCCATTTACGCAATTTCCAGCCGTTTCGGCGGCTTCCATCCGAACTCCGCGAGCGTCTTCTACGGTGCGCAGAACTGGACCGCAGGCGGTGCCCGCTAGGCTGCGAAAGCACACATGAGCATCCGCCAAGCGCACGGTCTGCAATTTGTGAACTTGTGCTACAATGACGCTGGTTTATGATCTGCAAGGCGGGTGGTCACTTGGACCTTCGGTCGGTGTTCGCGGACATCGCAGCCGACCTCTCCGATGTCGAATCGTACATGGCGCAACTGCTGGACGAGGGTCCGCAGACGGTTCGAGACGTCGCGCTGCACCTGTTGCGCGCTGGCGGCAAGAGGTTGCGTCCCGCCCTTGTACTGTTCGGCGCGAAGTTTGGCGATTACGCGTATGAGGACGTGCGTCCGGTTGCGGCCGCGGCAGAACTGATCCATATGGCTACGCTTGCCCACGACGACGTGATCGACCGAGCCGAGCTGCGGCGCGGCAGGCCGACGGTCCATACGCTCTGGGGCGAGCACACCGCCGTTCTCACCGGCGATTACCTGTTCGCAAAGGCCTTTTCCCTCCTGTCGGAGGTTCGGGTCGGCAAGGTCGTCGGCATGATGGCCGACGTCGTCTACCGCATGTGCAGCGGAGAGATCGCCCAGAACGTGCAGTCGCGCGATCGCGTGCTCCCGAACGAGGACCAGTATCTTGACCGCATCGCGCAGAAAACGGCGGTGTTCATCGCCGAGAGCTGCCGCGCCGGCGCGGCGGCAACCGGCGCATCGCTCGATGTGCAGCAGGCACTTTATGACTATGGCTATTCGATGGGCATGGGCTTCCAAATCATCGACGACCTCCTCGACCTGACTGCGGAGCCGAGAACGCTCGGCAAGGCGATCGGCTCTGATCTGCGCGCGCACGTGATCACGCTGCCGCTGATCCACGGACTGCGGCAGTCCCAGCGCCGCGCAGAGTTGCAGGAGATTGCGGACAGCCCCGAAGTGACCGGCGAGTCCGTCAACACCGCCCGGGAAATCCTCGGCCAGGCCGGCAGTTTCTCCTACGCGGAGGAGCTCGCGCACCGCTTCATCGACACCGCCAAGCGCAGCATCCGCCCGCTGATCGACGTGCCCGCCAAGGCTTCGCTTCTGGCCATGGCGGACTTCGTGCTGGAGAGGCAGATTTGAAGCCGCAGCGGCGCATTCCTGCCGTGGCTGTGCGGCGCTTGCCCCTGTATCTCCGGGTGTTGGAGGATCTGGCAGCCGAAGGCGTCGAAGTGACGTCCTCGGCGGAGTTGGCCACGCGCTCCGGCTACTCCTCGGAGCAGATCCGCAAGGACCTCGCCTACTTTGGCGCCTTCGGCACGAGGGGGCTCGGCTACGACGTGGCGCAGCTGACGCAGCACCTGCGTCGCATCCTCGGTCTGACGGACGCTGTGCCGGTCGCCCTCGTCGGCGCCGGGAACCTCGGTACCGCGCTGATCCGCTACGCCAGTCTGGGCGCACGTGACACCTACGTCGCAGCCGTGTTCGATGCGGACCCGCGCAAGATCGGCACGGAGATCTCCGGCCTCAAAGTGCGGCCCATGGACGAGCTGCAGCGGACGCTGCGCGATCTCGGCATCCGCATCGGGGTGATTGCCGTGCCGGAGCAGAATGCACGGGATGTCTTCGACCAGCTTTGCGCAGCCGACATCACCGCGGTGCTGAACTTTGCGCCGACGAAGCTAGAGAAGCGGCATGTCAGCGTGCAGAACGTCGACCTGACGACCGAGCTGCAGTCGCTCGCGTACTTCGCCTTGGGCGCCGGAGCCGACCGGGCATGAGTCGCAACGTGGAGTGGATCGGGCCGGTCAAGCGGCCGCAGGAAGCGGCTACCGTGCGCGTAGAGCGCCACCCGGCGCGCGCCGCGGAGCGCTTCGGCCCGCTCGTGAAGCCGCTCATGCAGCCTGCCCTCGGCATCGAATTCCATCTGGAGCGCCTGCCCTACCTGCTGGCGCTCGAAGGCGACAAGCCGGTCGTCGCCATGCCGCTCGCCCTGTATGAGGAAGATCTTCTTTTGCTCGGTTTCGGGCTATTTCCCGAACTCTGCGAGCACGCGGTCGGACCCGCACTGACCGGCGAGGCGCTGCGCGTCGCGCGCGAGACGGGACGCAGGCGGCTCGTGGCCCCGATCACGAATGCGGACCTGCTCGCACTCTTCTTCCTGCAAACGCAAGGCTTCGGCCTAGAGGCGATGCGCCCGTACGCCGGCGCGCCGCGCAGCGGCACCGCAGGGATTCCGGCTGCCCAGGAGCTCGTGCTCGCACGCATCGTGGACTGAGGGACAAGGGGGACGCCGCATGCTGTTGACGCTGGAGAGCATGAGCGTCTGGGACCTCGTCCGCAGCGCGATCGACATACTGCTCGTGGCGTTCCTCTTCTACCGGACCTTCACCCTGCTGCGTGGCACGCGCGCCATCCAGCTCGTGAAGGGCATTCTGCTGCTGGTGGTGGCGACGCAGCTCTCCGGATTCCTGTCCCTCTCGGCGACGCACTACCTCCTGCAGACGGTGGAGCTTGCGCTGCTCGTCGCCGTGCCGATCGTGTTCCAGCCGGAACTGCGGCGCGTGCTCGAGCAGCTCGGTCGCTTGCGCATCTTCGGAGGTCAGGGGTTTCTGCACGATCTGACCAATGAGGCGTTTCAGGACATGCTCAAGGAGGTCGTCAAGGCGACACGGGTGCTCTCGAACGATCACGTCGGCGCCATCCTCGTGCTGGAGCGGGAGACCGGGCTCAAAGATCTCATCGAGACCGGCGTGCCGATCGACGCCCGCCTCAGCTGGGAGGTCATAGCCAACATCTTCACGCCGCGCACGCCGCTGCACGACGGTGCCTTAATCGTGCGCGGCGACCGCATCGTCGCGGCCGCCTGCTTCCTGCCGCTTGCGGAGTCGCTGGGACCAGCCTCGGATCTAGGTACCCGGCACCATGCCGCGATCGGAGTCAGCGAGCAGACCGACGCGATCGCCGTCGTCGTCTCCGAAGAGACGGGGGCGGTTTCCCTCGCGGAGGGCGGGCAGTTGATCCGCCACCTCGACGACTCCTCGCTGCACCGCCTCCTCGAGAACGCGCTGCGGCCGCCGGAGCACAAACCGCTCCTCAAGAGAGGGGGCCGTAGCGCATGATCGATCGCTGGCTCGCCAACGACTGGGTCTTGCGGGTGCTCTCGCTGCTGCTGGCGATCGGAATCTGGGCGCAGGTTACGCTAACCACGCGCACTGTGTCCGGCGTGCCCGTCACGGTCTCGAGGGTTGACAGCTCCCTGCGTGTGCAAGTGTCGCCCGCGACCGTCTCGGTAGAGATCCGGGGGCCCTCGGCGATCGTCAATTCACTGCGACCTGGAGCCATTCGGGTATACGCAAGCGTACCCTATGCGAGGCCGGGTACCTACACGGCTGTCCTGCAGGCGCAATCGCAGGCGGGCGGCACGCAGGTGGTCGTAGTGACGCCGGACCGCGTGAAGGTCACGCTAAGCACAGCGTCGTCGTCGCCGTAAGTCCGAGGCAGCAGTAGGAGGAGTCGCTTTTGCGTCTGTTCGGCACCGACGGCGTTCGCGGAGTAGCCAACCGCGACCTAACCCCAGAACTTGCACTCGCGCTGGGGCGCGCGGCGGCCCTCGAACTCGGCGGCTTTGGTCGTGCGCGCATCCTGATCGCGCGCGATACGCGCCTCTCGGGCGAAATGCTGGAGGCAGCGCTTGCCGCCGGCCTCATGTCGGCGGGGGCCGACGTCGTCTCGGCAGGCGTGCTGCCTACCGCGGGCGTCGCGTACCTGGCGGAACGGCACGGCTTCGCGGCCGGCGTGATGATCTCTGCGTCGCACAATCCGGTACCGGACAACGGGATAAAGTTTTTCGCGAGCGACGGGCATAAGCTCCCCGATACGGTGGAAGACCGCATCGAGGCGCGCATGCGCTCTGCGGGCGATCTGCCGTTCGGGGAGGGGATCGGGCGGCACGGCTCGGACCCTGCGCTGCGCGAGGAGTATATCGCGCACCTTGGGTCGCTCGTGCGGCGCCCGTATCCCCACGGCGTCGTCCTGGACGCGGCGCACGGGGCGGCGACGGCCGTATTGCCGCTCGCGTTCTCACCGGCCGCCCGCGAGGTCGCGGTGATCGCCGGCGAGCCGGACGGTGGACGCATCAACGTCGGCTGCGGGTCGACGGCGCCAGAATACCTCAAGGAGCGCTACCGGGAGTTCGGAGGCGCCGTGGGCCTCGCGTTCGACGGCGACGCCGACCGCCTGATCGCGGTCGACGAGGAAGGTGAAACCGCGGACGGCGACGTCATCCTCGCGCTGCTCGCAACCTGGCTCAAGGACCGCGGCGAGCTCACGCCGAGCTCCATCGCCCTGACCGTCATGTCGAACGGCGGTGTGCGGGACTACCTGGCCGCCAAGGGCATAGAAACCGTCGAGACGAAAGTCGGCGACCGCTATGTCATCGAGGCAATGCGGGAGCGCGGCATCCAGCTCGGCGGAGAACAGTCCGGCCACATCATCTACCGGCGCGCCGCCACCACAGGCGACGGCCTTGCGACCGGGATCCTGCTGCTCTCCGCGCTCGCGGAGATGCAGGTGCGCCTTGCGGACTTCCGGCGTGAGGTGCCCCGCTACCCGCAGCGGCTGCGCAGTGTGCGCGTCGGCGACCGTGCGGCGGCGCTGCAGGCGGGGACCTACACGCAGGCGCTAGCCGATGCCGAGGTCGCCCTCCGTGGCGTCGGGCGCGTTCTCGTGCGACCTTCCGGGACCGAGCCCGTGGTGCGCGTGATGGTCGAGGCGCACGAGGCGGATGTCGCCGACGAGTGGCTTGAGCGGCTTTGCGCGGCGCTAGGGGGAAACTGAGAACATGTGCGGCATTGTTGGATACATCGGACCACAAGAGGCCCTGCCGATTCTGCTCGAGGGCCTGGAGCGGCTTGAATACAGGGGATACGATTCGGCCGGCGTCGCGGTACTTGGCGGAGACGGGGACATTCTCGTCTCGAAGCGGGCCGGGCGCATCGCGGATCTTCGCGAGCATATCGGCGCAAGCGAGGTTCCCGGGCGCATCGGCATCGGGCACACCCGCTGGGCGACCCATGGCCGGCCGAACGACGAGAACGCACACCCGCACTTCGGCTGCGACGGCCGTTACGCCATCGTCCACAACGGCATCATCGAGAACTACACCGAACTGCGGCAGGCACTCACCGCGCGCGGTCATGTGTTCCGCTCGGAGACCGATACGGAGGTCGTCGCCCATCTCCTCGAGGAGGAGAAGGGCCGGCCGCTGCTCGAGTCGCTGCAGCGCGTCACCCGGCACCTGCGGGGATCCTACGCCATCGCTGCGATCTCGCGAGACGAGCCTGGGACGCTGGTTGCCGCGCGCGAGCAGTCTCCGCTGGTCATCGGAGTAGGAAGGGGAGAGCAGTTCATCGCATCCGACATCCCAGCCATCCTGCGCCACACGCGCGACGTGGTGATCCTCGAGGACGGCGACTGCGCACAGCTCACGGCGGACGCGGCGCAGGTCTTCACGCGCGACGGCTCGCCCTCGACGCGACAGCCCCTGCATGTCGCGTGGGATGTGCACGCCGCCGAAAAGGGCGGCTATGAGCATTTCATGATCAAAGAGATCCTCGAGCAGCCGCAGGTATTCCGTGAGACGGCGCGCGGGCGGCTCGACGTCGAGGGCGGCCGCGTGATCCTGCCGGAAATCGACGAGCTCGACATGGCGAGCGCCCGCAAGCTGCACATCGTCGCCTGCGGCACTTCGTACCACGCGGGACTCGTCGGCAAGGCGCTGATCGAGGGCATCGCGCGGATCGAGACGCGGACGGAGATCGGCTCCGAGTTCCGCTATCAGGACCCGCTCGTCGAAGAGGGTGACATCCTCATTGCCGTCTCGCAGTCCGGTGAGACGGCCGACACGATCGCCGCTCTTAGGGAGGGGCGCCGCCGCGGCGCCCGTACCCTTGCCGTGACCAACGTGCGCGGCAGCTCGCTCGACCGCGAGGCCGATGCGGTGCTGCCCACGCTGGCCGGGCCGGAGATCGCGGTCGCCTCCAGCAAGGCGTACACGAGTCAGATCCTCACCCTGACCCTGCTCGCGCTGCACCTAGCCCAGAAGCGCGGTCGCACGGTCCGCAGGGAACTCCTGCAGCAGGTGGTGGACCTTCCGGCGAAGGCAGATGTGCTGCTCTCCCTGCGCGGGGAGATCGAGGCACTGGCCGGGCGGATCGCGCAGGCGAAGGACATCTTCTACATCGGTCGCGGCCTTGATTACGCGGTCGCCCTCGAGGGACAGCTGAAGCTCAAGGAGATCTCGTACCTGCACGCGGAGGCTCTAGCCGCCGGCGAGCTGAAGCACGGGACGCTCGCACTGATCGAACCGGGGGTTCCGGTCATCGCGCTTTGCACCCAGACACGGCTGCGGGAGAAGACGATCAGCAACATGACAGAAGTTCGGGCTCGCGGGGCGCACGTCGTCGCCATCGGACAGGCGCACGACGAGGAGCTCGAGCGGCATGCTGACGAAGTGCTGCGCATCCCAGACGTGGCCGAGGAGCTCGCGCCGGCGCTGTCTGTGCTTCCGTTGCAACTCCTTGCGTATTATGCAGCGGTTGCCCGTGGAAATGACGTCGACAAGCCGCGCAATCTTGCCAAAAGCGTGACTGTGGAGTAGCGGGCAAGGTCAAGTCCGGAATGTTGGACTCTGACAATAATGTTTGTCCGGGTGTCGTAAAGTGTGTCCTCGGCTTGTAAAGTTTGTCCCTGGAGCGCCAAGAGCGCCGGATGACCTACAATAATGTTCGTCCCACCCGTGCGTCGCTGCCAAGCGGTCGAGGGGGGACGCCGGCGGGCTCGCTGCCCTGTCTGGGACGCTGGGACTGTACTCTCGATCTCGCCATACATGGACCGGAACACAGGGAACACTGCACGATGCCTATCCAAGCAGCTGGGGGGTACCACAACGCAGCAGCCGGATCGTATGAAGCGTGTCCTAAATCTGGCCGCTCGACTTGGCATCACCGAGGCGGCCCCCAAAGTCCTCGCGGATGCCGGGAACTTTATCGTTTTGCTGGAACCCTATAGCATCGTCGCACGAATGCCCTATGCCCTCCCGAACGAAGATCCAGATGCGCTTCGGGAGAGCTTGGCTCGTGAGATCCAGATCGCGCGCCACCTGCATTCCGTTGGCGTGCCGGCGATTGAGCCATCGACGTACGTTGACCCGGGCCCGCACCAAGTGGAAAACGGTTGGGTTGCCCTCTGGTCCTATGCCGAGCCCGCGGAGCTATCACCCCTAGATCGTGCCTCGTTGGTCGGTCTTGTGCTCTCACTCGGTCGCGGACTCCGTAGTTACCTTGGGCAGCTACCACCGTATGGTGCCTGGGGTTACGTGAGTCCCGCTCTTGCATGGCTGGAACACGCGGGTGATCTGTCCTATACATGGCTACTCCGGCACGTAAGGTATGCTGATTCGCGCATTCGGAACATCCCTGCTGCGGAGCTCATCCCGGCACATGGAGATGCACACATCCGAAACCTGCTCCCGACCGTGCAGGGCTGGATCTGGGCGGATCTCGAAGACGCGAGTCTCATGCCCAAGTGGTGGGATCTGGCCTCAACGATCGGGAACACAGCCTTGTTTGAAGGGATCCACCACCCATTGGTCGAGCATGCATTCAGCCTTCCGGCCGTGGTAGAAGATCTATTGTGGTTTGCAGAGATGCTTTGGATCAGGTGTGTATTCGCGACAGCGACGAACCTTTTTATGGCCGCGCGAGGTCGTGGGGACAGGCTCTGGGCAGAACAGCAGCTGGAAGCGCTTCCTCGGCTTCTGGAAGAAATTCAGCATCTTCTAAATGCCCATGGGGCTAAGAGGTTACCCTGAACATCGCTCTACACCCGTCGGGCCCGAAGGCACCGGATTCACGGCACTAGCTGCACAGGGGACAAACTTTATTGTAGAGAAGGTCGTCCGAAACGCCCGAGGGACATACATTAGCCAACTGGCGAAGTGCAAGTAGGGGGCCGAAGATAGCGAGTTTGATGGTCGGCTGAGGGATAGACATAATTGTACAAGTCCAAATGTGTGGACTCTGACAATTATGTCTGTCCGTACTTTGTAACCGACGTTCACCACTCCAGCCGAAAGTGGTGACGTCTGTAGCGTGCTGTAAAAAGGTTGGGGTCCAGGCTACGATGAGGTTGCTCAGACACCCATCGAGGAGGCCCGGACCTTATGAACAAGGTACCACCATCGGAGCGGATCGGGGAGTCTATCGCGCAGTTGCTGAGCCAGGGGATCCATGGGGACGGATCGGTTGTCGGTGAACTGATGCGGCTGGGCGCCCAGAGGTTTGTGCAGGAGCTCGTAGAGCGCGAAGTGACCTCGTTCCTGGGCCGTGATCACTACGCGCGACGGGAGGACGGCGAAGAGTTGCGGGGCTACCGCAACGGCTACCGGCCCAAGTCCATGAACACAGCGGAGGGCGCGCTCCCAGTGCAGATGCCACAGGTGCGGGGAAGCGCAGAGCGGTTCCACTCGCACGTCGTGGCGTTCCTGGAGGGCAACACGGACGTGCTGGAGCGGCTGGTAGCGGAGATGTACGCCAGAGGACTCTCAACGCGGGACATCGAGGACGCGCTACGCGATGCGACCGGCGAGCGGCTGCTCACCCGCACCGACGTCAGCGCTGTCACCGAGTCGCTGTGGGCTGAGTACCTCAGCTTCCGCGATCGCCGGCTGGACGACTTCGATGTGGTGTATCTGTTCCTCGACGCCATCTTCGAGCCGCTGCGCCGTACGGGGACCGTCAAGGACGGCGTCCTGGTCGCCTGGGGTATCCTCCGCGACGGCCGACGGGTGCTGCTGCACCTAGCGATGGGGAGCCGCGAGAGCCTAGAGAATTGGCTTGAGTTCCTGCGGGACATGGTCCGACGCGGCCTCAAGGTGCCGCTGAGCATCACCACCGACGGCGCTCCCGGCCTGATCGGCGCGGTAGAGACGATGTGGCCCAAGAGCGTACGCATCCGCTGCTGGGCCCACAAGGTTCGCAACATCCTAGACAAGGTGCCAGACGAGATGCGCGCCGAGGTGAAGGCCTACCTCGCGGCCGTGCGGGAAGCCCCCAACCCCGACGAAGGCAAAAAGGCCGCCGGGATCTTCATCGGCCGATATGAACGTCAGTTCCCATCCGCGGTGCGCAGCTTCACCGACGACCTCCCCGCCAGCCTGGCGCACCTGCAGCTGCCGGCGGCCCACCGCAAGTTTGTGCGCACCACGAACCTCATCGAGCGCAGCTTCGAAGAGGAGCGCCGGCGCACCAAGACGATCCCGCGCTTCTTCGACGAGCACAGCGCCTTAAAGCTCGTATTTGGGGCTCTCACCAGGGCTACCGCCAGGTGGCAGCGCCTGCGCATCACTGAGCTTGAGCAGCGCCAGATCGATCACCTGCGTGACAAGTTGGGACTGCAACCCCCGCCCTCGTCGCCTGAGGAAAAGCAGCACGCCGATAGCGAGCGTCCCACTGCATCCGACGTAGCCTAGCGTCTTCACTGGTGTAACGGTCGCCACTCTGGTCCATGCAGGCAGGAACAGGAAGCGCACCTCAATAACCCTGACCCTTGGCTACCTGCGGGCCGCAGCCACAGCGTAGCGATCTACGTGGGAACTTGCTGCCGAGAGACTCGGACAAGCAAACGGCAAGGAGCGATCAGGGATGGGGAAAGATGCGTGGCTCGATGCGGCTGTGGTACGAGAATACGTATTGCAGCAACGTTCCCGGCCGGATTACCTTGAGCGACCGACCATAGAGGCTCTGTTACCAAACTTAGAAGGGAAACACGTTCTCGATTTAGGGGCGGGCTCAGGGGATTGGGCTGCCCGGTTAGTGGCTTCTGGCGCCGCATCGGTGACTGCCGTAGATAAGTCACCTATCATGCGCACGTTCTTCGAAGCTCACCCACAAATCCGGTGGCTGGAGGCGGATATTGAACAGGTAGATCTCAACCCAGAACGCTTTGACTTTGTCCTCAGCGTGAGAACCTTTCACTATATAGAGCATTACGCAAAGTTGGCCTTGCGAATGTATGACTGGATTGTACCCGGTGGAACCCTCGTATTCTCAGTTGAACACCCCTTGAAGTATGCCAACTCTGACGGAGAGTGGATAGTTGATAAAGAGGGCAATGCAACGGCTTGGCCGGTTGACGCATACCTGCAGCCTGGCCCCCGAGTCGAAGAAGGCAATGGGGTAAGGCTGGTCAAGTGGCACAGACCGTTGTCTGTTTACGTTAACGAGTTGATCCGCGTCGGGTTCGTGGTCCGGGCTGTTGTCGAGCCGGATTTCGTAGAACTTGGGTGGCATGAACAACCGACAGCCGCTGAAAGAAACCGTCGTCGTCCCAACCTCCTCGTTATTCGGGCAGACAAGGCATCGAGGTAGGTCGCCTAACATGACTTGCCGTCGGGGGAATGGATGGTTAAGGAACTGCGACCGTGGCTCAGTGGGGCTCCTTGGGAGACGGTCATGGCGAGCACGGCAGAGAAAACCCGAGTATCACTGCGTGCGGAGCGCCCAAACGGCTTTTACAGCAGGATAGGGACGTTACCCCGAAAGTCAGCCGGTATTTAGCTCGGGTAGGGTGAGGAAGGCGTCGGCCGGGATCTCCAGGAGCTCCATGATGCGGCGGATCTTCGCGGTTGGGGCGAGAAAGATGCGGCGTAAGCGCTCGCCGGACACGAGGACGTGCAAGACCTTGGCGTGCGCGATGACGTCCAGCACGGTCTGTGCGGTCGGCCGATCGGTCTTGCGGCCCTCCACCTCCAGCTTTTCGCCTTCGGGCAAAGCCCGGCGGACCGCACGCTGGACGAGTGCGTAGACGAGGTACGCCATCAGCATGACGTAGCCGAATGCCTCCACTCGTTCAGGCGTCTTGAGGAAGACCGGCGAGACGCGAACGGGGCCCTTGAGCCAGCGGAACGCGGCTTCCACGTTGACTTGGCCGCGATAGGCCAAGAAAAGTTCCTTCGGCGTGCGCTGCTCGTCATTGGTGACTTGCACGCCAGCCTGGCGCACCTGCAGCTGCCGGCGGCCCACCGCAAATTCGTGCGCACCACGAACCTCATCGAACGCAGCTTCGAAGAGGAGCGTCGGCGTACCAAGACCTTTCCGCGCTTCTTCGACGAGCACAGCGCCCTCAAGCTCGTCTTCGGTGCCCTGACCCGCGCGACGGCAAGGTGGCAGCGCCTTCGCATCACCGACCTTGAGCAGCACCAGATTGCCCACTTGCGGCTGCAGTTGGGCATCGAGCCACCCCCGCAACCGCCTGAGGGCAAGCAAGTCCCCGAAAACCTGAGCCCCGCTGCGTCCGAGGTTGCCTAGCAGCACCTCAGAGACATCCCGAGGCCACCCAGCAATGTGATATTCAATCGCCGCCCTGCACCGCATTCCGGCCGAGGTCGAGGAGAACGTCCTCCGCTTCTATGCCGAGGTGATGCGAAAGTACCTCAGCGACCGGGACCTCATCCCGGCCGGTCGACTGAACGAAGTGTGCTTCTGACTTCGAGGCGCGGCCGCTCGAGGCCATGCTGGGTTTGAGAACGCGAAGCCGGCGATGTCCGCTGTCATCGCGGGCACCTCGGACTATCGGAAGAACCCGCGCCGGATCGATGCGGACTGGGTGCGCCGGATCACGGAGCACCGGCGCTTTGGCTTCGATGCCTTCGGAAGCCGGCTGGAGGAATGGGAAGCGCAGACCATCCCGGTGCCGTGATCTGGGATACGCGTGGCGGACAGCAGTCCGGGATGAAAGCAAGTCGCCGACCAGTCGGGAGTTCCGTCGATCTTGTCGCGCGGCAGGTGCTTGTGAACCCGTGAACGAAGTACCCTCCGCAAGTGCCGGAAAGCGGGGGAGTGCTCATGAAGCTTCGGCAATTCGGCGGATTCCTGCGCTTCTGGCTCGCAGAGACGAGCTCAGACTTTGGGAGATATTTCAGCACACTGGCCCTCCAGGTGGTCGTTGTGATCACACTGCACGGCAGCGCCCTCGACCTAGGACTCGTCAATGCGGCGAGATGGCTGCCCTATGTGTTCCTTGGTCTTCTCGCGGGTGCACTCGTCGATCGCACGTCCCGAAAGCACATTCTGATCGCAACCAACGTCATCTCCGGCGTGCTGTTGACCGCCATCTTCGTGCTGGCGGTGCTCGGACGGCTCGACGTCGTCTGGCTCATCGCGCTGATCCTGCTGTTCGGATCCGTCACGCTCTTCAATGATGCCGCTGGTCAGTCGACCCTGCCGCGACTCGTTCCAAAGCCGCTCCTCGTCCATGCGAATGTGCGCCTTGAGCAGAGTGCGGCCGCCGCACAGGCCACGGGGCCAGCCATCGCGGGCGCTCTCATCGGCTGGTTCGGGGCGCCCATCGCGCTGCTGACCGATGCGGCCGCACAGTTCGTGTGCGGTGCACTGACGGCGTCCATACCATACCCGCCTACCACCGACCGCCCGCGGGAGCATGGGATTGGAAAGGCGATCTCGGACGGACTCAGGTGGCTCTACAGCCACCCAGCGCTCCGCTCCCTTGCGCTCAATACGAACGCCTGGTTCCTGTTCCATGCGATGCTGGGTGCGGTCCTTGCACCCTTCGTCCTGCGGGACCTTGGCCTGAGCCCGCTGGCTCTCGGGGGGGTCCTGGCTCTTTCCGGCATCGGTGCCCTCATGGGCACCGCCTCCTCGGCAAGGTTGTCCACCCAGTGGGGCATCGGTCCGACCATTGGCGCCGCACGCCTGCTTTACGCGCCGAGCCTCGTGCTGCTTGCGCTCGCCTCCCTGGCCGCGCACCGTGCACCCGACGTACTCCCGATCCTCCTGGTAGGCGCGGGACAGCTTCTCTACGGCCTCGCCATGGGCATCGAGGGACCGCTCGAGATGGCGTATCGGCAGGGGGTGACCCCGGGCGCAATGCTCGGGCGCACCAATGCCACCATGCGCTCGACCAACCGCGCCATGGTGGTCGTGGGCGCGCCGGTGGGCGGAGCGCTTGCCGACGCCTACGGCTTCACGGCGATGTTCTGGCTCGCGAGCGCTGGGATGGCTCTGGTGGCGGTATGGTACCTCGCCTCGCCGATGTGGCGCGTTCCTCGGGATGCCGGGGAGGCAATGCACCTGGGGGACTGATCTTCGCCCCCGCATTGCCCGCACATCCAACATGCGCCTTCTTCAAGCGGCCTTATTGGAAACTCCGCCCATGCTTAACGTGGTGCGGGCTACCTTCGCCTCAACCCCCTGCCGACAAGCAGGAACGAGAAAACCAGAGCCCCGCTGCGTCCGAGGTAGCCTAGCCGCTTTTACAGCACCTCAGAGACATGACCCCCAGGGTCTACAATAATGTTTGTCCCTCCAAAGAGGGATTCACTCGTTCCGACATGACTGAGACAGACTTTATTGCATAGGGGTCAGTCGGCAGCGGTGACCTGAGGCTGACGCCAGTCCCTGCCGCTGCTACCATTAGAAGGTGACTGCTTGCGAAAGTGGCTAGTGGTTTCGCTAGCGGGCCTGCTGTTGGTGGGCTGTGGAAGTACTACGCGCGAAGCTAGTAACCCCTCCGTTACCATCCTCGATACCGTGTCGCACAAACCTGCACATGTTCCATTTCACGTCGAGTTTCCGAACGAACCTTCAGCGTTTTACCTTTACTCTGCGTCTTACACGCCCATGTTCGGTGTCAAGTCCGCCAGCAAAGTGGATCTAACCTATCGCCGCGGTAAAGGCACGTCAGCTCTTAACGAGGTTGTATTTGTGCAGGAGTGGAACCAGGCTCCTGAATCCGTGAAGGAGGTGCGTCCTGGGCCACTAGGATACCATGTTGTGGAATTTGGGCGTCGGGTAAAGAGTT
>JAKAPV010000283.1 GCA_021806845.1 Bacillota bacterium
TTTTGTGGTCCTGGCCAGCAGACTGACCTCACGACCGGAACGCGCGATGGCTTCTGCGCGCTCCGATAATGTTTGGCCACCCATTCCGAAAAAGGTTGGCCATCGTTCCGCAAAGGTTTGAGCCAGCGTTCTGAAAAAGAATGGCCACCCGGTGTGGGTGGGCAAAGGACGGGAGCCGACCTAAAAACTCCAAGGTGACCAGTGGACGATCAAGAACTCGAGGATTGTACGACTCTCGAGGGATGGTGATCGCAACTGGCACGAGGAAGGCGGCTCCACATGCATCAGATTCGAGAAGTTCTGCGGTTAACCTTTGATCTGAAGATGACGCAGCGACAGGTGGCGAGAAGCCTCGGAGTTGCGCGCGGCACGGTAAGCGACATCGTGCAGAGGGCGGTAGCGCACGGGCTCTTGTGGCCGCGCGCAACAGGGATGACGGACGTCGAGCTGGAGGGGCTGTTGTACCCTGGCCCGCGGCAGGGGCGTCCGGCAGCGCCGGATCCGGACTTCAACTGGATACGGCACGAGCTGGCGAAGGACAAGGACGTGACGCTCCAGTTTTTGTGGTACGAGTACAAGGCCGCACACGCGCAGGACGGACTGCAGTACTCCCAGTTCTGCAAGCGCTATCGCGAGTGGGGGCGGAGCCTCGATGTCGTACTACGCATCCTCCATCCGGCAGGCGACAAGGTGTTTGTCGACTTCGCCGGCCGCAAGGTGCCGATCGTGGACCCGGTGACGGGGGAGGTCTGGTATGCACCGCTCTTCGTCGCCGCGCTCGGTGCGTCGAGTTACGTTTACGCCGAACTGACGCGCGACGAGAGCGAACGTTCGGTCTGTCTGGCGCACGCCAACATGTTCCGCTTCCTGGGCGGGGTGACGGCGGCCGTGGTTCCCGACAACATGTCATCCGCGGTGAAGCAGTCCTCGCGATACGAGCCGGAGCTCACCCGCGGCTATGCGGCGATGGCTGCCCACTTCGGCTGCGCCATCCTGCCTGCAAGGGTGCGCAAACCGCGCGACAAGGCCGTCGTGGAAGTTAGCGTGCAAGTAGCGCAGCGTTGGATTCTGGCGGGGCTGCGCCACCGCACGTTCTTCTCCCTTTCTGAGGCCAACGAGGCGATCCGGGAGCGGCTGGAATGGATCAACCAACGTCCGTTCCGCAAGATGGAAGGATCGCGTCTCTCGCTATACGAGACCCTCGACCGGCCTGCGCTTCGCCCACTGCCCGAGATGCCCTACGTCTACGCCAGTTACACACGGGCGCGCGTAGGCTTTGACTGTCACGTCGAGTTCGAGCGCAACTTCTATTCGGCGCCCCATGCCCTCGTACACAAGGAAGTTGAGGTGCGCGCCACCGACACCATGGTGGAGATCCTCTTCAACGGCGGAGAGGTTGCAAGCCACCCCCGCAGCTACGGCAAGCGGGATTATGCCACGGTCCCGGCGCATCTACCGGAGGCCCACAGGCACTACCTCGAGTGGACGCCGGAGCGTCTCGTCAATTGGGCGAAGACGATCAGCCCGATGCTCGGCGCGCTGATCGAGCAGATCCTGAGCAGCTACCCCCACCCCGAGCAGGCCATGCGCTCGTGCATGGGCGTCATGAGCCTCACGAAGATCTACCCCCCCGAACGCATGGAGGCCGCCGCCACGCGCGCCCTGAGCGTTGGCGCCAAGTCCTATCGCAGCCTGCGCTCCATCCTCGAGAACGGGCTTGATCAGGCGCCCCTGCCCGAAACGGCAGAACAGGCCCTGCCCGAGCACGAGAACCTGCGTGGCTCGGACTACTACGACCCCTTTGACGATGACGCGGCAGTTCACGAGGGCGCCACAGTGGAGGGACAGACATGCTGATTCAGACGACCGTCGCCAGACTGCACAAGCTCTACCTCAACGGCATGGCCGACGCCGTCGAGGAGCAGCTCGAACACCCTGCGGCGACCGAGGCACTCAGCTTCGAGGAACGGCTCGAGCTGCTTGTCGACCGCGAGTTCACCTACCGCCAGGGCAGACGAGTCTCCCGCCTGTTGCGAGAAGCCCGGCTGCGCCTCGCTGCGCACGTCGAAGACCTCGATTACCGCCCCTCGCGCGGCCTTGACCGCGGAGTGATGCGCTCCCTCGCCCAGGGCGACTGGATCGAACGCAGGCAGGATGTCCTGATCAGCGGGGCCACTGGCGTGGGCAAAACGTTCGTCGCCTGTGCATTGGGTGATGCCGCCTGCCGGCTCGGCCATGCTACACGCTACTATCGCGTGCCGCGTCTGCTGGAGGAACTGCGCATCGCCCAGGCCGACGGCTCCCTGAGCCGGCTGATGACCCAATTGGCCAGACTCGACCTTCTGATCCTCGACGACTACGGACTGGCCCATCTCGACGGGCCTGCAGCACGGCTCCTCCTGGAAGTGGTGGACGACCGCAGCGAGCGGCACTCCACGATTGTGGCGAGCCAACTGCCCTTCGGCGCCTGGCATGACGTCGTCGTGGACAAGACCGTTGCCGACGCCATCCTCGACCGCTGGATCCACCGCGCGCATCGCATCACGATGCGCGGCGACTCCCTGCGCCGCGATCCCCCCGCCACCGCAAAGCAGGAGGACTGACATGGCATTCGTCCGCTGGCGCGGCAACTGCGCCGAACTCCTCACCACCGTCTACGAAAACGGCAAGAGCCGTCAGATCCTGCTCGCCAACATCCCCCAGGACTACGCGGCGGGCTGGGTGCGCGAGCAAGTCGCTACGAACCACCCCAACATCCGCGTCGACTGGCTTGCCGTGGAGCGTGTTCTCTCCCGGGGCCCGAAGGCCAACCCGCACCCGGAGCCGCCGCTGCCGCTCCTGCAAACGGAGGACCTCCTGCGCACCATCGCCCAGCGGTTCCTCGGCGACGGTATCGACGCTTGGGAGGCGAAGCGGCTCAACGACGCCGCCGACATCCTGAGCTCGTTACACACCGATCCCCGACTTGCATCGCTTTGCCCCGACAACCCACGCAAAGATGACCCCTCCGAAGACGCCACTATGTCATCAGATGACAGCGCCCGCCCCCCACCCCCCCGTGGGGCGGGCTGGCAGAGGACCTCCTGCGCACCATCGCCCAGCGGTTCCTCGGCGACGGTATCGACGCCTGGGAGGCGAAGCGGCTCAACGACGCCGCCGACATCCTGAGCTCGTTGCACGCCGATCCCCGACTTGCATCGCTTTGCCCCGACAACCCACGCAAAGATGACCCCTCCGAAGACGCCACTATGTCATCAGATGACACCAATCACACCGCCGCAACCTCCCATGGCGCCGCCTCGCCAGCACGTCCTGAACACGCAGGTGTGTCATCAGATGACAGCGCCCGCCCCCACCCCCCCCCGTGGGGCGGGCTGGCAACGGCACCGAGCCGCGGCCCCAAGCAGGAGCCGCAAACCTCAAACCCGTCCTCTCTCCCTCTTGCCCTGGCTGCCAGCAGGGAGCCAGGGATGGCTGCCGAACCTCTGCATCAGCAGGTTCCCGCCCTGAACCCCCCTCGTGGAGTGGCCCATTCTTTTTCGGAATGAGTGTCCGAACATTTCCGGAACGAGTGGCCATTCTTATCGGAATGCGCATCTGACCATTGTCGGTGGCGCG
>JAKAPV010000284.1 GCA_021806845.1 Bacillota bacterium
TGCCCTACGCCCCACTGCGCTACAGTGCGCGTAAGACACTGACTCTACGGAGGATAAGCACCTAAATCGACCGTAAGTACCTCTCGCTCCAGGGCTTGACAGCACGCCCAATCTGGGGGCAGCTTGTGGGGGCAACTGCCCGGGCAACCCGGGACCGCCTCCCAGGGGCATCGGAGGAGGCGGGATTCATGCCGATCACTCACGTCGCGATCGTCAATGCGAAGCCGCGGGAGAAGCCCTACCGGCTCTTCGACGGGCGCGGCTTATACCTCGAGATCTCCCCGTCCGGGGGGTCGCTGGTGGCGCTTCAAGTATCGCTTCGACGGCAAGGAGAAGCGTCTGTCGCTCGGTGTGTATCCGGACGTCAGCCTCAAGGAGGCGCGCGACCACCTGGACGACGTGCGCCGCAATCTGAGGGCCGGCATCGATCCGGGCGCGGAGCGCAAGATCCAGGGCATGGTGTTCCACGCGCCGCCGTCAGGCGCCACGTTCGAAACGGTCGCGCGTGAGTGGTTCGGCAAGCATTCGCCGTCCTGGGCGCCGGGGCACGGGGACAAGATCATCCGGCGCCTCGAGCTCAATATCTTCCCCTGGCTCGGCGCCAAGCCCATCGCCGACATCAAGCCCCTCGAGCTGCTCGGCGCCGTCCAGCGGATCGAACAGCGCGGCGCGAATGAGACCGCGCATCGCGCGCTTCAGAATTGCGGCCGCGTATTCCGCTACGCCGTGGCGACAGGACGGGCGGAGCGCGATATCACCCGTGACCTGCTCGGCGCACTCGCGCCCGTTGTCGAGAGGCACCACGCCAGCATCGTGGAGCCGAAGGCTGTCGGTGCGCTGCTCCGGGCGAGCGACGGCTATGCCGGCTCGCTCGTTGTGCGGTGTGCGCTGCGGCTCGCGCCGCTCGTTTTCGTGCGGCCGGGCGAGCTGCGGATGGCCGAGTGGGACGAGTTCAATCTCGACGCGGGGGAGTGGAGGATTCCGGCGGCGCGCATGAAGATGAGAGCGCCGCACTTCGTCCCGCTCTCGACGCAGGCCATCGAGATCCTGCTGGAGCTCCATCCGCTGACCGGAGACAAGCGGTTTGTCTTCCCCGGCGAGCGAAGTCGCGATCGACCGATGAGCAATAACACGGTCAACGCCGCGCTCCGCAGACTCGGATACTCGAGCGAGCAGATGACCGGACACGGGTTCCGCAGCATGGCATCGACGCTGCTCAACGAGCAGGGCTGGCACCCCGATGCGATCGAGCGGCAGCTCGCGCATCAGGAGCCGAACGAGATCCGGGCGGCGTACAACTACGCGAAGCATCTGCCGGAGCGACGGAAGATGATGCAAGCGTGGGCGGATTACCTCTATCGCCTGCGTGCGTCGAGTACGTCGAATCCGCCCAAGGGACGGGGCAGCGTGCAAGCACAGGCGTGAGGTTCTGGCGGTCCAGGGGGCGCGACTGGCGTGCGGAATCCTGATACCCTTCGCTCCGCGCATCAGGTCGACATCCGGTCGACCACACGTGGAGATCCGGCACTCCGTATGGCACGACTCAACGCGGATAAAGTCCTCGCAACGCCGGCCTATCCCCTGATCGAGGCCGCGCACTACCTCAACCTGCCGTTGAGCACCCTGCGTGCGTGGTGCCTCGGGCAGCCCCTGCGAGCCGACGCAAAGACGCGCCGGTTCGAGCCCGTGATTCGGCTGGACGGCGGTCAGCGGCGTGCACTGTCGTTCCTGAACTTGGTCGAAGCACACGTTCTCGCTGCTATCCGGCGCAAACATCACATTCCGCTGCCCGTCGTTCGTCGCGCCCTGGACTACGTCGCCAAGCAGTTGCGAAGCGCCAGGCCGCTCGCAGAGATGCAATTTCAGACTGACGGCGTGGATTTGATCGTCGACCGTCTGGGGACCCTCATCAACGTCACCCGGGAGGGGCAGACGGAGATGGCCGACGTACTGCGCCAGCATTTGAAGCGCATCGAGCGCAATGCGGCAGGAGTTCCTGTTCGCCTGTTCCCTTTTACCCGCACGGACGAGCGGAGTGGGCAGCCCGCGGCGGTGGTGATCGATCCGCATGTTGCCTTTGGTCGTCCGGTTCTCGCGGGGCGCGCGGTACCGACCGCGGTGCTCGCGGATCGCTTCAAGGCGGGGGACAGTTTCGACCAACTGGCCGGAGACTATGGCACGTCCGCGCAGGCGATCGAGGAAGCGCTCCGCTGCGAGCTCGACCGCCAAGCGGCTTGAGTCGGCGGTCCTCTACCTCGACGAGTCCATCTATTCGCGAGTTCTCGCCGAGGCCCTCGAAAAGGCAGGCGCACACATCCGACGTCCGGGTGTTGACGTCCCATTCGGCACGGCGGATACGGAATGGTTACGTTTGGCTGGGTCTCAGGGCTGGATCGTGCTCATGCGCGATCAGCGGGTCCGGCATCGCCCGCTCGAGCTCGAGTCCCTACGTACTGCGCGTGTCGCCGCTTTTGTGCTCACTGCGGGACAAGCCAGTGCTCAACAGTCCGCGGACGTCATCCGCGCGAAGTTACTGAAAATAGTCAACATCTCCAGGAGTGAGCCCCGGCCGTTCGTGTACACCCTGAGTGCTGGCGGTGCATTGACGCGGTTGAAGCTTCGGCGAGGATGATATGGAGCCGCCGAACGACAGTAGTGCAGCTTTCACTTCGCTTGCACCACGGAAATGATCCGGCGCCGATTAACACGCAGGGAGGGAAAGCCGCGCTGTATTGTGATCGCGGGACCGAACGGCGCCGGGAAGACGACATTCGCCAGGGAATACTTGCCGAAAGATGCCCCGGTCCTGAATTTCCTGAACGCCGATCTCATTGCGAGCGGACTATCACCGCTGCGCCCCGAGCTCGCCAGAGTCGCTGCCGCGCGATTGATGCTGGATGAGATCGATCGGCTAGCAGGGCGTTGAAGAACAGGCCGACAAAGCGCTGATGAGCCTCAGTAAGGTCATGACTCCCTCGACTTTCGACCCGATCTCATTCGATCGGGGCGTTTTCTGTTTGGGTTGGTGCTCATACGGGCGGGTTCGCCGTGCGGCGCAGACACCGCTCCTACGCCGGTGCCGGCTCATGCCCGGCCAGGAGCTTCGCGGTACGCAGCAGCGTGTAGCACCCGACCGTGAGGGTGGTCAGGAAGGCCACCTTCTCCTTGCCCATCACCTTCATCTTGCGCATCGGTCGGCCGTCCTTGCCCCAGCCGAAGCACTCCTCGATCCGCTTGCGCAGCCTCTGACTGGCAAGGTAACCGGGATGGCGCGTGGTGCGGGCGTCGATCGCAGAACCCCGATGCTCGCTGACGTTCATCGCCACGTGCGGGGTGACCTTGCGTTTGCGGCACTCGGCAATGAAATCCGCCGTGTCGTAGCCCTTGTCCGCGGCCACCGTGCGTTGTTCCTGCGAGGGATGCCGGTCCAGCATCGCCAGGGCTGCTTCCCGCTCGGCGTACCCGTTCGCCTCGGTCACCTCCACGTCCACCGCGAGCCCTTCGCGGTGATCCATCAGCACGTGACCCATGTAATAGAGCTTGGCGCCCTGGTTCTGTCCCTTGCGGAAGAGTTTTGCTTCCGGGTCCGTCGGCGACACGTGCGTCTCGTTCGT
>JAKAPV010000032.1 GCA_021806845.1 Bacillota bacterium
GGCTGCTCGTTTATGGCGCCTTGCAGGCCCTCAAGCGCCAGGGGACGACGATCGTGCTGACGACCCACTACATGGAGGAGGCGGAGCGCCTCGCCGACCGCCTGGTCGTCGTCGACCACGGCAAGATCCTCGAGCGGGGGTCGCCGCAGGAACTCGTCGAGCGCATCGTCGGCAGGGAGGCCGTAGAGATCTGGCCCGAGGACGAGGCGCACCTGCAGCGCGTCCTTGGGGCGGCTGGCTCTGCCGTGTCGCTCTCCGACCGGCACGGCGACGCGCTCGTGCTCTACAGCCGCGAGGTCGGGCGGATCGGCGAGGAGCTCGTACGGCATGGCGCCGTTCCCCAGAGGATGCTGGTGCGGCCGACGAACCTCGAGGACGTCTTCCTGACATTGACCGGGAGGGATCTGCGCGAATGACGCGGGGACGCTTCTGGCGGAGCGCCGGCGCCATCTGGTGGCGCAACTTCCTTTCCTGGCGCAAGTTCTGGCGATCCTCGATCCTGCTGAACTTCGGGGAACCGCTCACAAACCTTCTGGCGCTCGGCATGGGTCTCGGCGCCTACGTCACGATGGGCGTGCCGTTCCTGCAGTTCATCGCCCCGGGACTGCTCGCAGTCACGTCGATGAACGCCGTCACTTTCGATTCGGGCTTCGAGGGCTACGACCGGCTCAACGCGAACGGCGTCTACCAGTCGATGATGACATCGCCCCTCACGGTACCGGAGATCGTGGCGGGGGAATACCTCTGGGAGGCGACGCGCAGTCTCCTCTACGGGGCGGTCTTCTTCATCGTGGTGCTCGCTTTCGGCCTCGTGCACTCCGCGTGGGCTGCCCTGCTGCCCGTGCCGCTCATGCTGTTCGGCGTCGTCTTCGCGGCGCCGGCGCTGTATGTCGCGGCGCGGGCGAAGACACACGAGCAGCTCTTCTACTACTTCAGCCTCGTGATCACCCCGATGTTCATGTTCAGTGGCGTCTTCTTCCCGGTGAACCACCTGCCCTGGTACATCGTCGACATCATCTACGCGCTTCCCCTCTACCACGGCGTCTCGTTGGCGCGCGAGCTGATGACGGGGCAGATCTCGATCGTCTGCCTTTGGAACTTCCTGTGGATCCTGGGTTACGCCGCGGTGCTCGCATACCTTCCGGTAAAGGCGCTCGAGCGCCGTCTCACGGCGTAGGAGGGGATCGGGGTGAAAGTGGCGGTTACAGGCGCGACGGGCATGATCGGCCGCTCGCTGGTGCGCGAGCTCCTGCGGCAAGGGCACGACGTGCGCGCGGTGACCCGCGGCGAGGCGCCGCCCGGCACGAGCGGGGTGCGCTGGGAGGGCGCCGCCACGAGGGGCATCGAGTGGGCAGCGCCCCTGCGAGGGGTGGACGCCGTCGTGCACCTTGCGGGCAGCTCGCTGGCTGCCGGGCGCTGGACACCGGATCGCAAGCGCGAGATCCTCGAGAGCCGCGACCGCGCCACGCGGGTGCTGATCGCGGGGCTCATGGCGCAGGGAGTGCGCCCAGGAGTGTTCTTGTCGATGTCGGCCGTCGGCTATTACGGCATGGACCCGGAGCGCACGTTTACGGAGGTCGACCCGGCGGGCAGCGATTTTCTCGCGCAGGTGTGCGTCGCCTGGGAGGACGCGGCCGCAGGCGCAAGGGAACTCGGTGCGCGGGTCGCGCTCTTGCGCGCAGGGGTCGTGCTGTCTTCGGCGGGCGGCATGCTCGGCCGCCTCAAGGCACCATTCCTGCTCGGCCTGGGCGGTCCGGTCGGGAGCGGCAGTCAATGGCTCTCCTGGATCGGCGGGGAGGACGCGGTGGGCCTCATCCTGCATGCCTTGACCGACGACCGGGCGGAGGGGCCGATCAATCTGACGGCGCCCGCCCCCGTGCGCAACCGGGAGTTCGCCCAGGCGCTCGGGAAGGCGCTGCACCGCCCGGCTGGGCTGCCACTGCCGGCGGCGGCGGTGCGCCTGATGTTCGGGGAGATGGGCGAAACGGTGCTGCTCTCCGGCCAGCGCGTCTACCCAAAGCGCGCGCTCGCGCTCGGTTACGCCTTCCGTCAGCCGGAGATCGGCGCCGCCCTGGCGGCAGTCGCCGGACGCGGCTAGCGGCACGCCGCAAGGAAAACCTGCGGCCGCAGGCGCTGTGGCCGAGATCACCGCGAGGGGAGCGCGGTTGTGCGATGTTGCACCGCGGGAGGGATGGCACCTTGCGGCAGTTTGTGCTCTTTATTCATCTCTTCGCCGCCGTCTTTTGGGTCGGCGAGATGCTGGTGGTCGGATTCGTGCTCGGTCCCGCGTCACGCAAGATGCACCCGCAGGACCGGGCCGCCCTCTTTCGGGCCGTCGGTCGCGGGTCGCTGCCGCTAGCGTGGGGCGCGATCGTCGTTCTGGTCGTCACTGGCACCTTGAACCTCGTGCTGATGGGCATGCCGCTCGGCGACCTCTTGCAGGGCGCCTTCTACCGCACGGCGTTCGGCTTCTGGCTCGGGGTGAAGCTGCTCGCGGTGCTGGCGATGCTCTGCGTCAGCGCCTACCACGACTTTGTCGTCGGGCGGAGGTCGAGTGCGCTGCAACGCAAGATCGCCGAGATGGGCGAGGGGACGCCGGCGGAATTGCGCGCCGCCGCCGAGCGCAACCGCCAGACGGCGATGCGGCTCGGCATCGTCAACGTCGTGCTGGCCATCGTCGTGCTGGCGGCCGCGGCGGGACTGGTCGCCGCGGGCTAGGCGCGCGCGAAGCTCAGGAGAGCGGGAACGAGGGCGCCCGCTGCGTATGGCCTTCCAGCGCAGGGACTCCCGGAGGAGTCCGATGAAACTGCCGCCGCGGCCCGAACCGAGAAACAGCGGGAAAGGTTGGCCGAATAGGCGCCGGCGCGGGATGCGCCGGCGCACTCGCCTGCCGTGCCGCACATGCGCGCAATCCGAAGACGCGCCGCTATTTCCGCTTCTCCAAGATTTCTCACCGTTTTTTCAATTTAGGCAATACAGGTGAAAACCCACCCGATCAAAGGACGAGCGTGCATGCTAGACTGGATGCGATCATAATCTGTCTCACCGGGGGTGGGCCGCAGACCGGCGCAGGCTGGCCATCGGCGCGGCGGGAGTGTCCCGCCATGCGGCAGTGCTGCTTTCGGTCCGGGGCCGCGGGCGGCCCATACACTTTCCGTCTTAACAAGGCATTAACGGATTGGACACGACACAGAGGAGTTCAGGAAACATTCGTAGAATACCCTCGTCGCCTCATAGACCGCGACACCTCAGCGCGGACACCGGAGACTTCCGTCCTGGGGCGCACCAAAGCGCCTGCGGCGGACGTGCCGGGACTACTTGAGGGGGAGATATTCCACACCTGCCTCGAAGCGACTGCAGCAGAGCCGGAGTCTGGGGGGACGGACGGAAGCTGCGGCGGCCTTCAGGCGGTCGGCATCTCCCGGAGATCTGATTTGTAAGGAGGTTTTTCGATGAAGAGTGGCCGATGGGCCGCGTTAGGCGGTCTTATCGGGTCCGCGGCGCTGATCCTCGCCGCCTGTGGCGGCGGTGGCGGAACAAGCGCCAATCTTGCGCCGCTGCAGAAGGCGAACGAGCTGGTGTCGGCGTTGCCCCCGCAGGTCGGCATCACCGACTTCGCCCCGATTGCGAGCGGCAGTGCGTACACCATCTACAACAGCCAGGTTGAATACATGCTCTGGGCCCCGGTCGTCATGGTTTCCGGCAAGGACACGATCGACTGGGCCGACTCGCTGGCGAAGAGCATCACCCCCAACGCCAACGACAGCCAGTACACTGTTCAGCTGAACAGCTGGAACTGGTCGAACGGCCAGCCGATCACCGCGCAGGACGTCGCCTACACCGCGAACGTTCTGATCCAGGCCTGCACGATGAGCAAGGCGCCATACTCCTACGGCGGTTGTGGCTTCGGCGGCCTGCCGCCCAGCAGCGCGCACTCGGTCCTCTTGAGCGCGACGGCCACTGGCCCGAACACGGTCGTCTTCAAGCTCAATGGCCCGTCGAACCCGACCTGGTTCGAGCTCAACGGCCTTGGCCAGATCCAGCCGATGCCGAAGTCGATCTGGGGCGCGAACGGCAACATCACCGACACGCTCACGATGCTCAGCAAGGTGTACAACGACCCGACCAACGCGGCCTACAAGGTCGTTTCGGGTCCGTACCTCTTCAAGAACTTCGTGAACAACCAGTACTGGTCGTTCGTGCCGAACCCGAAGTACGGCGGTCACAAGGCGTCGATCAACGTCACTCTGCAGTACGAGACCTCCGAGTCGTCGGAGTTCGCGGCGCTGAAGACGAACAAGATCAACGCCGGCTACCTGACGCCGACCAACTACGGCGCGGCGGGCCAGCTCAAGAAGGGCTTCACGCAGTCGTACAGCGAGGGCTTCTGCTGGTACGGCGTCATGCTGAACTCGGCCAGCAACGCGCTCGACGTCGGACCGGCGTTCCAGGACACCAAGGTCCGTCAGGCCCTCCAGCTGGGCGTTGACGAGAACGCGGTCGGCAAGGTGCTCGACGGCACGCTGAACGGGAAGAACCTCTGGATCCCGACCTACTCGGCGATCCCGCTCGGCTTCCCGCAGCTGACCCAGGCCGTCTTTGGCGTCTCGGAGATCCCGAGCCAGTACCAGTTCAACATCGCCAAGGGCAAGGCGCTCCTGGAGAGCGACGGCTACAAGCTCAACAGCCAGGGTGTCATGCAGAAGGGCAACATCACCCTCTCGTTCCCGATGAACATCGACTCCGGCTCGCAGAGCGCGGCCAACGCGGCGCTCGTCATGCAGCAGGACTGGAAGCAGGAAGGCATCAACGTAACCATCAACCCGGTCGCGTTCGACACCCTCGTCGCGGTCTCCAACCAGACCCCTGGCGAGTCCTCGAAGTGGGCCATGAACGACACGGGCGGCTGGTGCTACGAGCCGAACTTCTACCCGACCGGCGGCGGCATGTGGGGCTACTACAACGGCCAGGACAGCTTCAACAACGCTGCCTTCAACAAGGCCGTCAACAACGAGTACCTGCCGGGCACCGCGGCGCAGGCGCAGCAGAACATGCTCGCGTACGCCAAGGCGACCGCGACCGACCTGCCGTTCCTCTGGATGCCGGGCGGCTACGCCGTGAACGAGACCGCGCCGTACATCAACGGCATCGACGCGGCGTTCAACCCGGTCCAGGCGTTCACGCAGTGGAACTACGTGACCATCTCGCAGTAAGCGCTCCAACACCGACGCACCGTCGGTCCTGAGGGGCGTGCGGCAGGGCCGGGACATCCCGACCCTGCCGTCCCCTGTCGGGGAGCGTAAGGCCGATCCGCTCCTGAGCGAGGCGGCAAAGCTGCGCCGTTGCGTGACCCGTCAATGTCCAGGCACATACGCTGTCACGCGGATGGTCTAGGGAGTCTGGACGCTCGTCAGGAGGTAGCCTATGTCCGCTCAAGTCAAGCTCGACGATACGCTCGAGACAGGGCTCGCCAAGGAAGAAAGGCGAGGGCTTTCCCGGGAGTGGCGCGCTTTCTGGCGCAATCCGCTGGCGATCTCCGGCGTGGCCATTCTCGCATTTTTGGTCCTGTTTTCGTGGCTCGGGCCGGTGTTCTACCACACGCCGCCCGAGTTTCCAGACGTCAACAACATTCTTTCACCGCCGATTCCCCTACACCCCCTGGGTACGGACGGGGTCGGCGCGGACGTGCTCTCCCAGCTCATGTGGGGCGGCCAGCTGTCGCTCGAGGTCGGCCTCGCGGCGGCTGTCGTCGGCAGCGTGATCGGGGCCATCTACGGACTTGTATCCGCGGAGACCGGTGGCTGGCTCGACACGATCCTGATGCGCTTTGTAGACATCACGCTCGCGATCCCGGCGATCTACCTGCTCGTCGTTATCGACTCGATCCTCAATCCGAACCCGGTGGCGATGATCTTCATCATCTCCATCACCTCTTGGCAGGGCATCGCGCGCATCGTGCGCGGCCAGGTACTGAGCCTGCGAACCCAGGACTTCGTCGAGGCGGCGCGCGCGGAGGGCGCAGGTACGTGGCGCATCCTCATGCGACACTACCTGCCGAACGTGATGGGGCCGATCATCGTGTACACGACCTTCTCCGTCGGCGGTGCCATCCTCACGGTCTCTGGCCTCTCCTACCTGGGGCTGGGCCTGCCGCCGAACGATCCGAACTGGGGGCTCTCGCTCTCGAACGGCGTCGCGTACATGTTCCAGAACGCCTGGTGGCTCATCTACCCGCCCGGCCTCATGATCGTCCTGTCGATGCTCGGCACGAACTTCCTCGGGGACGCGTTCAACGCGGCGTTCGACCCGCGCCTTAGGGGGCGAGGCTGATGCTGAAGTACGTAGTTCGGCGTATCATCGAGTCCATTCCGACGCTGATCGGCATCTCGATCATCACGTTCATCCTCATGCACTTGGTGCCTGGCAACCCCGCCCTGGTGATGCTCGGATCGCACGCGACCCAGGCGAACATCGCGGCGCTCGATCACCAGCTCGGACTCGACAAGCCGGTCTACGTCCAGTACCTGCTCTGGGCGTGGCAGCTCCTGCACGGCAACCTCGGCACCTCCTTCTCGACCAATCAGCCGGTGACGCAGATGGTGTGGCAGGCACTGCCGCACACGCTGTCGATCGTCGGCATCTCGACCGTCCTTGCGTACGTGATCGCCATCGTGCAGGGCATATACCAGGCGAAGAACAAGGGCAGCATTGCCGACAACACCGTGACGTCCGTCGGGTACTTCCTCTACTCGATGCCGATCTACTGGCTCGGGAACCTCTTCATCATCTGGTTTGCGATCGCCCTCCCGATCTTTCCGCCGGGAGGCATCTCCGACCCCGGGCAGAGCATGAACTTCGTCGTGTGGTTCTCGCACATGTCCCTGCCTGTGATCGCCCTCACGCTCGTAACAGTCGCCTTCTGGGGCAGGTTCATGCGCCAGTCCGTGATCGACACCCTCGTGCAGGACTACATCCGCACGGCGCGCGCGAAGGGCCTCAGCGAGCGGGTGGTGCTGTACCGCCACGCGTTCCGCAATTCGCTCTTGCCGCTGATCACGCTCTTCGGCTTCTCGTTCGGAGGGTTGCTCGCGGGAGCGCTCTTCACCGAGCAGGTGTTCAACTACCCCGGCATGGGCCTCCTGTTCTGGCAGGCGGCGCTGCACCGCGACTACCCGACGGTGCTTGGTACGACGATGATCATCGGCATCACCGTGATCCTCGGCAACCTGCTGGCGGACCTCCTGTACGCCGTCGCGGACCCGCGCATCCGGTACAACTGAGCAAACAACAAAGGGGAGGCTACGGCCTCCCCTTTGTTGTTTGCTGGGACGCGGCAAGGCTTCTCTGGCATGCGGCGGCCAGGGCCCGAAAAGGGGCGCGCCCGCCCTCTCGGGCAGGCGCGCCGCTGGTGCGCTCTCAGCGTCCGAAGTAGTGGGTTGCGCGGCCGATCAGGCCTTCCGCGGCCTCCATCACCGTCTCCGAGAGCGTCGGGTGCGGGTGGATGCTGCGCGCGATATCCTCGGCGACCGCGCCCATCTCGATCGCGAGGACGCCCTCCGCGATCAGCTCGCCCGCGCCCGGGCCGGCGACGCCGACGCCGAGCACGAGGCCGGAATCGGGATCGGCGAGGATCTTCGTGATGCCGTCCTGGCGCCCGAGCGACGTCGCGCGGCCAGATGCCCCCCAGGGGAAGCGGCCGACCTTGATGGGGATGCCGCGCTCCTTTGCCTCGCGCTCGGTGAGACCGGCCCACGCGATCTCGGGATCGGTAAAGACGACAGCCGGGATGGCGGCAGGGTCGTAGGCGCTCCTCTGCCCTGCGGCGGCTTCCGCCGCGATGCGCCCCTCGTACGAGGCCTTGTGCGCGAGCATGGGCTGTCCAGCGACGTCGCCGATGGCG
Source organism: Bacillota bacterium (assembly GCA_021806845.1). GTDB lineage: Bacteria > Bacillota > Sulfobacillia > JAJZYS01 > JAJYTV01 > JAJYTV01. The sequence goes on from JAKAPV010000032.1 coordinate 7,901, forward strand.
AAGATGTTGGGTACGGCTGTGCGGCGCTGCGCGTCGACCTGCAGGAAGCCATGGGCGTCCGGGGAGATGCCGAGGGCCTCAAGGCCGATGCCGGCCGTCTGCGGTGCGCGCCCGACCGAGACGAGCACTGCCTCGCACTCGAGCGCCTCTTGCTTGCCGTCCTGCAGCAAGAGTGCGGCGGAGAGCCCTGTGCGCGTCTCCGTCAGCGACTCGACGCGCGTCGAGAGGAGGATGCGCATCTCCTTGCCCAGGCGCTGGGCGAGGGGGCGCACAAGGTCCTCGTCGACGCCGGGCAGGAGTCCAGCCGTGACCTCCACGACGGTGACCTCGGAGCCGAGCGCCTGGTAGACGGTTGCGAGTTCCGCCCCGATGTAGCCGCCGCCGACGACGAGGAGGCGCTTTGGCACCTCGCGCAGCTCGAGCGCCGCGGTGGAGTCCCAGACGCGCGGGCTCTGGAGGTCGAGCGCAGGGAGCGTGCGCGGCAGCGAGCCGGTCGCGATGATCGCGCTGCCGAACGAGATCTCCTGGCTGCCGCCCGCGGCGAGATCCACGTGCAGCCTGCGCGCGTCGAGGAAGCGGCCGCGCCCCTGCACGTAGTCGATCTTGCGCTGGCGCGCGAGCTGACCGAGACCGCCCGTGAGCTTCCCGACGACCGCATCCTTCTGACGGCGCAGGGCCTCAAGATCGATGTCGGGCTGCCCGAAGCGCACGCCGAAGGCTGCGATCTCGCGCGACTCGCGCAGCACAGACGCGACGTGCAGGAGGGTCTTCGAAGGGATGCAGCCGCGGTAGAGGCAGACGCCGCCCGGGTTTTCGGCGGCGTCGACGAGCGTCACCGAGAGGCCGAGATCCGCGGCGGCGAAGGCTGCGGCGTTGCCGCCGGGTCCGCCGCCGAGTACGAGGAGATCGCGTTCGTCCGCCACGGTCAACCCTCCAGGGCGAGCAGGAATGGCGACTCGACGACTTCGCAGACGAAGCGCAGGAAGCGCGCCGCGTCCGCGCCGTCGATGAGCCGGTGGTCGTAGGAGAGCGAAAGGGGCAGGATGCTGCGCGGCGCGAAGGCCGTGCCGTCCCAGCGGGGCTGGATCTCTGTGCGCGAAACGCCGAGGATCGCGACCTCGGGGCTGTTCACGATCGGGGTGAAGCCGGTGCCGCCGATGCCGCCGAGGTTCGAGATGCTGAAGCAGCCGCCTTGCATGTCATCGGAGGTGAGCTTCGCGCTGCGCGCCTTCTCGGCGAGCGCGCTGAGCTCCACCGAGAGATCCGCGATGCTCTTGCGGCCGACGTCGCGCACGACCGGCACCAGGAGGCCCCGCGGGGTGTCGACGGCGACGCCGATGTGCGTGTATTCCTTGTAGACGATCTCGCCGCGGGCGAGGTCGAGGCTCGCGTTGAACTTCGGGTACTTGCGCAGGGCGAGGGCGACCACCTTCAGCAGCACAGCCGTCACGGTAAGCTTGCCGCCGCGGTCGGCGACCGCCTGCGCGTGCAGGCGGCGCAGGCGCTCGAGTTCCGTGACGTCCGCCGCGTCGAACTGCGTGACCTGCGGCACGTTCGGCCAGGACTGGCCGAGGTGGTGGGCAGTGGCGCGGCGCACCGCGCCGACGCCCTCGCGCCGCACGGGGCCGAAGCGGCTGAAGTCCGGCAGCGCGGCGGGCGCGGCGCCGGCCGCGGGTGCGGCGGAACGCGCGCGCACGTGCGCCTTCACGTCCTGCAGCGAGATGCGGCCCGCGGGCCCTGTGCCCTGGACCTGCGCGAGCTCGACGCCGAGTTCGCGGGCGAAGCGCCGCACGCTGGGCGCGGCCGGGAGCCGGCTGCCCGCGGCGGACAGGGGCGCGGGTGGCGGGGCAGCTGCCGCGGCCGGGGCTGGGGCGGGCGCGTCCGCCGCCGCTGCTGGAGCGGCTGCCGCCGGCTGGGCGGCGGGCTCGTCCCTGACAGGGTCCTTTGCAGGCGCAGGGGACGCCGCGGGGACAGGGGACGCCTTCGTCCCTGCCTGCTCCGCCACTGTCAGCACGAGGGTGCCCTCGGCGACCTCGTCGCCCGGCTGCACATGCACGGCTTCGACCGTGCCGGCCACCGTCGACGGGACTTCGACGACGGCTTTTTCCGTCTCTACTTCGAGCACCGACTGGTCGAGGGCGAGTGCGTCCCCGGCCCGAACGAGCACCTTGGCGACGGACCCCGTCGCGTCGCCTTCGGCGAGCTTCGGGAGCCGGAATTCGGTTGGCATGGTGTGCGGCCTCCTCCGATCAGACGTCGAGCGGGCTGGGCTTTTCAGGATCGATCTCGAGCTCGCGCGCAGCCTTCCCGAGCGTGCGCGCGTCGATCTGCCCGTCGCGCAGCAGGCCAGAGAGCGCCGCAAACGCGATCTGACGCGCGTCGACCTCGAAGAAGGAGCGCAGCGCGGCCCGGGTCTCGCTGCGGCCGAAGCCGTCGGTTCCGAGGGAGATGAGGCGGCGCGGCATCCAGCGCGCCAGGGAGTCGGGGAGCGCCTTGACATAGTCCGAGGCGGCGACGATCGGGCCCTCTCCCTGCGAGAGGACCTGGGTCACGTAGGGGACCGCGGGCTCCAAAGACGGCGTACGCCAATTGCGGCGCTCCACCGCCTGGGCGTCGCGGTAGAGCTCCTTGTAGCTCGTGGCGCTGTAGACGTCCGCGCCGACGCCGTAGCGGTCGGAGAGGAGCTGCTGCGCCGCGAGCGCCTCGTTGAGGATGGCGCCCGAGCCGAGCAGCTGCGCGCGCAGCTTCGGCTTCTCGAGCGGCGAGCGGCGCAGCAGGTACAGCCCGCGCACGATCCCTTCCTCGACGGCGTCGTCTTCCGGCATCGGCAGGTGGCGGTAATTCTCGTTGCCGACCGTGAGGTAGTAGTAGACGGCCGCTTGATCTTCGAACATGCGGCGCAGCCCGTCCCGCACAATCGCGGCGATCTCGTAGGCGAACGCGGGGTCGTAGGCCTTCACGTTGGGGATTGGGTAGGCGAGCAGGTGCGAATTGCCGTCTTGGTGCTGGAGCCCTTCGCCCTGGAGCTGCGTGCGGCCGGAGAGGCCTCCGACCAGGAACCCGCGCGAGCGCATCTCCGCCGCCGCCCAGGCAAGGTCTCCGATGCGCTGCAGGCCGAAGTTCGAGTAGAACCAGTAGAACGGGATGAGCTCCGTGCCGTGGGTGTAGCCGGCGGTCGCGGCGCCGATGAAGGACGCCATGGCGCCCGCTTCGTTGATGCCTTCCTCGAGCACCTGGCCGTCCTTGGTCTCCTTGTACGGCAGCAGCGTCGCGCGATCGACGGGCTCATAGAGCTGGCCGACCGGGGAGTAGATGCCGACCTGGCGGAAGAAGCCCTCCATGCCGAACGTGCGGGCCTCGTCCGGGATGATCGGCACGATCCGGCTGCCGATCGCCGGGTCGCGCAGGAGGTTCCCGAGCAGGCGCACGAGCACCATCGTCGTGCTCGCGGGGCGCTCTGTGCCGGTGCGGAACTCCGAGAAGGCGTCGTCGCGGGCAGCGGGAAGCGGCGTGCCCGGGCCGCTGCGGTGCGGCACGAAGCCGCCCAGCGCCGCGCGCCGGGAAAGCAGGTAGCGGATCTCCGGCGCATCGGCCGGCGGACGGTAGAAGGGAGGGTTCACGAGCGCCTCGTCGGGAACCGGCACGCCGGTCACCGTCCGCAGCGCCATGACCTGCTGGTCCGTCAGGTTCTTCTGCTCGTGCGTGACGTTGCGCGCGGCGACATCCGGACCGAGGTTGTAGCCCTTGATCGTCTGCGCCAGCACGACGGTAGGCCCACCCGTGTGGGCGGCCGCCGCCGCGAAGGCGGCGTAGACCTTCTCGGGGTCATGGCCGCCCGGGCGCAGGGCCGCGAGCTCCTGGTCGGAGAAGTGCGACGCGAGTTCCTGCAGGTACGGGTCGTTGAAGAGATGCTGGCGGATGTAGGCGCCGCCTTCGACGACATAGGTCTGGAACTCCCCGTCGACGATCTCGCCGAGGCGTTCCGCGAGCCTGCCGGTTTGGTCGCGCGCGAAGAGGGCGTCCCACTCCGAGCTCCACAGCACCTTGATGACGTTCCAGCCGGCGCCGCGGAAGATTCCCTCGAGCTCCTGCACGACCTTGCCGTTGCCGCGCACCGGCCCGTCGAGGCGCTGCAGGTTGCAGTTGACGACGAAGATCAGGTTGTCGAGCTGCTCGCGGGAGGCGAGGCGGATGGCGCCCAGCGCCTCCGGCTCGTCGATTTCCCCGTCTCCGAGGAACGCCCAGACGCGGCTCTGCGAGGTGTCCCTGAGGCCGCGCGCCCCGATGTAGCGGTTGATGCGGGCCTGGTAGATCGCCATCAGCGGGCCGAGTCCCATCGAGACCGTGGGGAACTGCCAGAAGCCGGGCATCAGCCAGGGATGCGGATACGAAGAGAGGCCGCCGCCCTCGGCGAGCTCGCGGCGGAAGTTCTCCAGCTGGACTTCGCTGAGACGCCCCTCGAGGAACGCGCGGGCGTACATGCCCGGAGCCGAGTGCCCCTGGAAGTAGACCTGGTCGCCGCCGTAGCCATCCTCGCCCGGGGCGCGGAAGAAGTGGTTCTGCGCCACCTCGTAGAGCGTCGCCGCGGATGCGAAGGAGGAGAGATGCCCGCCGATGCCTTCCGCCTTGCGATTGGCGCGGACGACCATGACGGCAGCGTTCCAGCGCACGAGCGCGTCCAGGCGCGCCTCCAGATGCAGGTCGCCGGGGTAGGGCGGCTGCTGCTCGCGCGGGATGGTGTTGACGTACGGCGTGATCGGCAGCGGGCTATCGACGATGCCCTCGCGCAGCGCCGCGATGCGCAGACGGCGCAAAAGGCGCTGCACCCGGGCCGGGTCTCCCTGCCGGATCACGTAGTCGAGCGATTCGAGCCATTCCTGAAGTTCGACGTCAAGCTGCGCGTCGACGTCGCTGCGACGCAGATCGGTCGCCATATTTGATGGCCTCCCCCTGAGTGGTTGGCGCGTGGGCCCGTCGAGGGCACGATGAGTGCGTTCGGCGCCGTGGTCCCGGTGCCGCGTCCCGGACGGACGTAGCGTTCCTCCGGCAAGCATAGCGCAATCGAGCACTGGAAGACAGTTCAAGGCAAACCCGGAGATTGTGCACTATGGACAGGGCAATAGCCCTGCGGTATGAGTTGGTCATGCAGACTAAAACGTCAATTGCCGGCAAACGCAGATTCGATGTGGCAGTGATTGGGATGGGGCCCGCCGGTGCCCAGGCGGCGGTGTCGGCGTGGCATCAGGGCCGGGACGTGCTGGTGCTGGACGCCGGCGAGGTGAGCCAGCGCAAGGGGCGCGCGTACTGGTCGAAATCGGTTCCCCTCGAGGATATCCCGTTCGTGTCGCCGATCACCGGCCCGCGGCTGCGCGCTTCGGTGCAGGAGCGCCTGCGCTCCCTGCAGCCGCCTGCCCCGGGCGAGAGCGGCGTCACCTTGCGCGGCGCCTACGTGCTGCGCGTCTCGCGCGGGGACGGGGGATTCGAGATCGAGGCGTCGACGAAGCCGCTGCTGCGCGGCGAGATCGCGGAGCGGGAGACCTTTGCGGCGCGCGCCCTCGTGGTGGCGAGCGGCTTTGAGGACGGGTGGCCCGAGATCGAGGTCGACCCGGCCGGCCGCCGGATGCTCGAGCGGTACCGCACGGTGTTCCGCTACGCCGGGAACGGCAGCGGCTGGCACCTTTGCATCCGCTGCGACGGCCACCTGCATCCTGGAGGGCACTTTGCCCTCGTGGGCGTCGGCGAGGAGATCTATGAGGCGGCGATCGGCGCGCAGGACTTCGCGGGCCGTATCACGATCCTGACGAACGGGCGGCCGCACGCGTTCACGCCCGCGGTCTTGGCGCAGGCCGAGGCACGCGACATAGAGATCGACACGCGCCCGATCGTGCGGCACATCGGGCGGGGAACGGAGCTGCGGGGAGTGCAGTTCGCGGATGGCGAGGAGTTTTACGCAGACGGGTTTCTGGCGGATGAGGGACTTGAACCGAACACCGGGTTTCTGCAGGACTTCGACCTCTGGCGCAGCCCCGACGGCCTCCTGCGCGTCGGCGACAGCAGTGAGGCGCTACGTCCCGACGGCTCGCCCGAGCCCGGGCTCTTCGTCGCGGGCGATCTCGTGGCCGGCGCCCGCAAGCTGATCGCGACCGCCGCCGCGTCGGGACAGGATGCGGGGCTCGCGGCGTCCGACTCGCTGCGCCGCTGGACCTACCCTGACTGAGGCGCTGGCAGGCGAATCTGTCGGCGCCTTCCAGCAGGAGTGTCCTACACCGATACGAATATACAAGCGAATGACCACATTTTGTGTGTGGCCAACCACGGGACGCGGAGCGCCCCAGGCGTAGGCAGGGGAGGGGATCGACAATGGCGCTTCCTATGGCCGATCAAGGCTCTGGGCGGCTGCTCCATCCGCTTGTCCGCGAGGGCGGCAAGCTGCGGCGCGCCTCTTGGGATGAGGCCTTGTCCGCCGCTGCGGAGGCGATGACCCGGATCCGGGACAAGTACGGTCCGGATGCGATCGGGGCATTCAGCTGCTCCAAGGCCACGAACGAGCTCAACTACCTCGCCCAGAAGTTCATGCGGACGGCGATCGGCACCAACAACATCGACAGCTGCAACCGCACCTGACACGCCCCGAGCGTCGCAGGTCTTGCGACGGCATTTGGCTCCGGCGGGGCGACCACGTCCTACAAGGACATGGAAGAGACGGATCTGATCATCCTCTGGGGCTCGAACGCCCGAGAGGCGCACCCGATCATGTTCCAGCACATGATGCGCGCCGTGCGGCGGCGCGGAGCGAAGCTCCTGATCGTCGACCCGCGGCGGATCTCGGGCATCGAGTTCGCCAGCTTGCACCTGCCGGTGCGGGTCGGCGGCGACGTCGCGCTCGCGAACGCCGTCGGGCATGTCATCCTCGAAGAGGGACTGCAGAACGACGAGTTCATCTCCCGCGCCACCGAAGGCATCGAGGCGTACCGCGAGGCGGTGCGCGACTACCGCCCGGAGGATGTCGAGGAGTGGACAGGCGTTAAGGCGGAGGACGTGCGGCGCCTCGCGCGCATGTACGCGACCGCCGACCGGGCGGTGCTCTGCTGGACGCTCGGCATCACCGAGCACCACAACGCCGTGAAGAACGTCCATTCTCTCATCAACCTCGGCCTGCTGACCGGACACGTCGGCAAGTTCGGCTCAGGACTCGCCCCCCTGCGTGGACAGAACAACGTGCAGGGCGGCGGTGACATGGGCGCCCTGCCGAACCGGCTGCCCGGATTCCAGGACCTCACGAAGCCCGAGGCGCGCGAGCGCGCCGCGAAGGTGTGGGGCGCACCGGTTCCGGAGAAGGTCGGCAAGCACCAGTCGGCGATGTTCGAGGCGATGGCCAAGGGCGAGATGCGGGCCCTCTACATCATCGGGGAGAACCCGCTCCAGTCCGAGGCGAACCAGAAGCACGTGCGCGGGCTCCTGGAGAACCTCGACTTCATCCTCATGCAGGACATCTTCCTCAACCAGACCGGCGAACTCGCCGACGTCGTCCTGCCGGCGACGGCCAGCTGGGCCGAGGCGGAAGGCACCGTCACGAACTCCGAGCGCCGCGTGCAGCGCGTGCGCAAGGCGGTCGAGCCGCCGGGCGAGGCGAGAGACGACCTCTGGATCGTCGAGGAACTCGCGCTGCGCATGCGGGCCCCGGGCAACTGGGCGCACCGCACGGCCGAGGAGAGTTGGGATGAGCTGCGCAAGGTCTCGCCGCTGCATGGCGGCATGGCCTACCGCCGGCTCGAGGAGCTCGGCGGCCTGCAGTGGCCATGCCCGACGGAGGACCACCCCGGCACGCTCTTCTTGCATGGGCGCCTCTGGGAGAACCCGATCAGCGGTGCGCGCGCGCCGTTCGTCACGGCGCAGCACGAGCCGACGGCGGAGGAGACCGACGCCCAGTACCCCTTCATGCTGACGACGGGACGACGCCTCGAGGACTTCAACACCGGCGTGCAGACCAAGCACTACGCCGCTCCGCGCGGCCATTACGAGCGGCTCGACATGTGCCGCGAGGACATCGCGCGGCTCGGGGTGGCGCACGGCGACCTCGTGGAGGTGTCGTCGCGGCGCGGCCGGGTCGTCGTGCCGGTCTCCCAGAGCGACCAGGTGCACCCGGGCCTCGTGTTCCTGAGCCTCAACCACCCCGATCAAGTCGCGACGAACCTCCTGACCCTCGATGCGATCGACCCCCAGTCGGGGACGGCCGAGTTCAAGGCGACCGCCGTGCGCATCGAGCGCCTGAAGGCTGCCGTGGCCGTGGAAGAAGGGATCCGTTGATGGACGAGGACTCCATCCGGGCCAGGGTCCGCGAGGTCATCGCGGCCCGGCCCGAGAAGGGCCGCACGCAGCTCCTGGAGGTCCTGCACGAGGTACAGGCCGCCTTCCAGAGCGTCCCGCGCGCGGCTGCCGAGGAGATCGAACGCGAGATGGGGGTTCCGGTGACCGACACCTACGGCGTCGTCACCTTCTACGACCTCCTGACCGAGAAGCCGACAGGACGCACAGTCCTGCGCATCTGCGAGGACGTGACATGCCACCTGCACGGTGCGGAGGCGCTGGCCGCGGCCGCGCAGCAGGCGATCGGGCCGGAGGGGCAGCCCACGGCCGACGGCGCGCTGAGCTGGACCCGCTGCGCCTGCCTTGGCCTGTGCGACAAGGCGCCGGCGGCGCACCTCGGCGAGGAGCCGCTCGCTCCGTGCACCACAGCCGCCGTTGCAAAGGCAGGTGGGAGCCATGTCTGAGCAGGTGCTCTTGCGCCGGCGCGGCAAAGATCG
>JAKAPV010000285.1:0-1573 GCA_021806845.1 Bacillota bacterium
CTCGATGCCATCCTCGACCTCGGCCGGGTGCGCGCCGGGGGAGAACGGCGCGACAAGGGCGCTCTTCTTGGCGCAGCCGAGCGGACCGTTGCCGACGACCCCCCACGCGGGTTCGCCCGCGCGATCGGCGTCTCAGAGCGCGAAGTCCGCTACTGGTGCGCCGACCGCCCGGTGCCGCGGTGGGCGATGATCTGCGCGAGGCACTTCGCGGACTGCTGCCCTACCGGGTCCGGATCCACCGCGCGGTCCCACGAGCGGGTCTCAGCCGCCTACCGGCAGTCTGGGCAGCGTGAGAATCAGGCTCAGGCCGAGAAGGCTGCAGAGATGGCGAAGGAGAGCGCGAGGCGTAAAGCCGAAAGACTCTCCGACAACCAAGACGGTCGCCAATCGTGATTAGCGAAGCCGAACGCCAGCGCCGCGCGGAGAACATGCGTCGGGTCAATGCCCGTAAACCGCGCAAGGACGAAGCCTATTATCGCGAGTTCATCAAGGCGCGCCTGCTGCTGGATGAGGCGCTGAAGGAGGGAGACGCGGTTTTAGGGGCGCAGGCGGACGCCATCGTCCGAAGTGCCACCGGATAACGCAAACGTTGGGCGATTTGCCAGGGAGCCGGGGGAAGTGAGAGATTTAGGTCGCGGCGGGGAGCCGCAGAGAATTAAGTAACAATCACCCGAAGGGGACAACATGAATGCCACCCTGGATAGCTCGCTTGCGAAATATCAGCCGACGCCGCTGTTTGACCCGGTATGGGAGGCTCCCACTAGAAATGCTCTCGCAAGAGGGTTGCGGGCCGTTCTGATTGAGCGCCGCCTCCCTTATGTCGTCGAGAGGCGTATAGAAAAATGGCTATGCAACATTGGTCTTCGGGAAAGGACCGTGAGCGCCGCCGGATACAAAGTGAGCTGTCGCCGGGCGTCAATGGATGAAGTATTCATCGACTCCGTGCTCGTACGAGAGGAGTACTTCAATTTTCATCCCGGCTTCCGACCTTGTCCGGGCGACACCGTGATCGATGTTGGCGCCAATATCGGCGCGTTCGCGCTCGTTGCAGCGAAGTACGTAGGCCCGTCTGGGAAAATTCTCTCCATCGAGCCGCATCCCGATAATCTCCGGTATTTGCGACGCAACATCGATCGGAACGACCTACGGAACGTGAGAATCATAGACGGCGGCGTCTCTGCGTCTCGGGGTCGCTTCTCGCTATACGTCTCGCCCGAGTCTGGCCTGCACTCTATGCTGATTGACCACGGGCACGGCTCGATAGAAATTGAGACTTACCCGCTTGCTGACCTCATGCGGGAGTCGCGTATCGAAACCTGTGACTTGCTCAAGGTAGACTGCGAGGGAGCGGAGCACGACATCCTGCCGTCAATTGACGCCGGCACATGGAGGCGCATCAAGAGGGTCGCAATGGAGTATACGGTGCCAGTGCGGGACTGGTGCTTTACGAGCCCGAAGCCGGAGCACGTGGAGCTAAAGCGTTCCATGGCAGACAGACTCGTGGACATTCTCGTGAAGAACGGCTTCGCGATCGACGGCTATTACGATTGTGTCGGTCACCGTTCAGGATACG
>JAKAPV010000285.1:1583-3587 GCA_021806845.1 Bacillota bacterium
CGTCTTCGCCACCGCCGCTCCTGGGATCACGATGTGAGCCACGTGGCCTGAGCCTGTTACGCCGGTCCACGATCCAGCCTAGTGCGGCAAGGTCGCGATTTTCGCGGCCACCACGGCGCGCTGGCTTTCGGACAGGTGCCGCCGGTGTAGGTTGAGCGACAGGACGCGCTGTAATGCGCCAGGCGCGGCGCAGCGATCAGGCCGCGCCGGGTCAGGTAGGGCGTGTAGGGAATCGCGGCGCCGAGGGGCGCGCCGGGGCGGATTCAGCCGGCAGCGGCCTCGCGCAGGACGCGCTGCACAACTGATGTGCCGATCTCGAGCTCGCGGGCAATCTTGAGTTTGCCCATGCCGGCAGCGTGCAGGTTGCGAATGCGCTCCTCGACGCCAGCGCCAACGCGCTTGCGACCAAGCCGCTTGCCTTTCGCGCGGGCCCGGACAAGGCCGGAGTGGATACGCTCGCGGATGATCTCGCGCTCGAGTTCAGCGAATACCGAGCACATGCCGAGCATCGCGCGGCCGGTCGGGGTCTCGCTATCGATGCCTTGCTTGAGCATGAACAGGCCGACGCCAGAGGCCCGTATGTCCTCGACAAACTGCGCCAGGTGCAGGACCGAGCGGCCGAGTCGGTCGACGGACCATGCGGCGATGATGTCGAACTTGCCGGCAACAGCGTCCTTGCACAGCCGATCGAAGGCCGGGCGCTGGTCGCGGCCCTTGGCGCCCGATACGCCGTTGTCGCTGTAGAGCTCAACGACGGTCCAGCCGCGCTGCTCGGCCGCCGCGGCGAGCTCCCTGCGCTGGTTCTCGACGGTCTGCGAGCCGGTCGAGACTCGCAGGTAGAACGCCACTCGTTTGCCTTTGCCCATGTCTGAATCCTCGGAAATTCCAGGCTCAGAGCATACGCCACCGTCATACGGATGACAACTGATAAACGTATCCACTTGAGTGCCTCTGCAAGCCTCTGATTCTGCAACGGCTCGAGACCAAACAACTGATAGGGATTACCGTATGCCCTTCGCGATACCGCGTAATCCCGGGCGCGTCGACAAGCCGTGACCTTGCGTTGTGCGTTCGCCGCCGACATGGACGGCCGAGCGCGAGGGCGCCGGGAGGCTGGCGCGGGGGCGGAGGGGGCGACACCCCTACCCGGTAAGGCCGATCGGCTGCGCGGCGGTAAGTTTCCACGTCTTCCAACAAAACGTCCGGCTGTCCGGTTTTGTCCGGTTCGGACGGTTCCGGACGGTCCAACGATGTCCGGTTTGTCCGGTTTCCCTTTAGGGAACCGGACAACCGGACAGGACAACACCTTCGGCACCGGCGTCATGGCTTCGGCTCCTCGATGATCTGAAAACCAGCGGCCTCACTCTTGAGCCAGCCGAACCGCTCAAGGGCTTCTGCTGCGTCCTGCAAACGGCGCCGGTCCATACCCTGAGCCTTGGCCAAGGCGCGAAACTCGATGGAACTGATCGAGTTGCGGTCAGGATGCGCCCGCCGCCACTCCTGCAGTGCAGCAAGCAGGCTCGTCTGGTGCTTCCCGCGGGGCTGCATGCGCAGGGCGGGCACCTCGTCGACCGGTTCCACCACGCAGGAGGTCACCGGGTCGCCGTCGTCGTCCAAGCCGAGCTCGACCGTGGTCAGCCTGAAGGGGAATTGATCCCCGCTCGGCAAGTCGCGCTGCTTGGTCACGGTGGCGACGTGCAGTTTGTCGCGCATCGTCACCTCGATCTCGGTGTCGAGCGCCGCCTTGAGGCTGCTGTGGCCTCTGGCGCCGCGGCTCTCGTCCTTCCCGACGTGGTGGACGAGCACCACGACGGCGCCGGTTGTGAGCCGCACTACGTCCGCTCCGCCGATCAGGGCCCCCATGTCCTCCGGGCCGTTCTCATCGCCGCCCGCGAGCGCCCGAGACAGGGTGTCGACGAACACCATGCTGCACTTCACGCCGTGCAGGGCTTCAGCCTCGCGGATGAACTCGATGAGCAGCGCCACGTTGTTTGCGTCGCGCAG
>JAKAPV010000286.1 GCA_021806845.1 Bacillota bacterium
GGTAAGCGAGGGCGGCAAACGCCTGCGAGAGCGGCGCCAGTTCTGCCGTTGTGTACATCAAGTGGTTGCTGTGCGGAAGAAGCTCTGCGGCGAGAGCCACAAATCTCCTCGCCTTGGCAAAGTTGGCCGCGTCGATGGGGGAACCAGCGTACGGAATCTCATCAGCCACCACGTCGTACTCCTGAACCACAGTGCTCACATCCGGAACGCCCAGTGCCGTCAGTGCCGGAGCACTCGCCTCAAGAGCGCCGGCGGCTTGGTTCCAAATAACAGCCGCCCCTGTGCTGTCTGTCGAAATTGTCTGGGACGGTGTGGCGGCAAGCGATGAGGCCGCCATGTCGGTGAAGCCGATGACCTTCGGAACCGTTGTGTTCACCACCTGAAAGAAGACGGTGCGCGGCGGGGTGGCGGCTGCCTGGACTCCGTTCGCCGCCAGTGACAGGACGGCTACAACAGTGGCTATCCAGGCCCACCTCAGGGTGTTCGTCCGCATCCCTGGCCGTACAGGTACTGCACTCACGACCCGCCTGCCTCCTCTAAGTTTGAGCATCCGCTTGCGGGTGAGGAACCAAGCCCGCGGCGGGAGTCCTCCCCGTCGTCTTGGATGCGAGACCTCTTAGCCGACTGGTATGGTTCGATTTTCCCGGTCGATGCAGCCTCCTTGGTCATGGCAGTTTGTTCCTTCTCTAGCATCCATTCGCAACCGCCGCGTCCTTTGTGGCGGTCGCGTCTGCCAACCCGTCGGATCTCGGCCGCAGTGATCGTGCCGGACAGGGAGACGAATCGGGCATCAAGGCGGATATGAATGAAACGGACCTGCCGGAGGCGGTTGGGGACCGGCCCCCCTTGGTCGCTCTCAGCAGATTTGGGGTCCGCTGGCAGCACCTCCTAGGAAGGAAGCAGTCCTAGAAGGGGCCTGCACTCCTTTCTCTTGCCGCGGCGATACGACTCGTCGCAGATGCTCGGAACGTGACCTTGGTGGACGAGACGGTTCAGGATCGGTGGTGCTCGGAGCCCAGACCCCGACCTGCCGTGCTGACGCATCGCCTAGGGCGTCGGAAGCCGTCCCCGTTGACCCATGCTCGACGCGGACGAACAGCGGCAGCTCTTCGGACTCGATTTGTCGTAGCGGGCCGTTGTGCACCTGGTACTCGCGGGCTGGCGGCGTTCGATCTGCGAGGAGACTGAACGAAGGTAGTGATATCTGAAGTCCATCACCTGACTCTCAGCGTGAAGTTCTGGTGTCTAGATATTTATGCTATCATGGAGCCAGTAGTTCCAATTTGACGAGAAGTTCTGGTGACACGATGTTGCATCCAGCAGGGATCAGCGGCAGGGGAAGGGCTGAACTCGCGCGCGTTTTCGCCTCGGGCGCGACGTTTGTCACCCCGGGCGACGTCGTGGCCGCTCTCAATGTGGATGCTGAAACTGCGGCCAAGAAGCTTTCGCGATGGGCCGAAGACGGATGGGTCCGCAGAGTTCAGCGGGGCCTATACATCGGCGTGCCGGTTGACGCGGCGAATCCCGGCTCCTGGTCGGAGGACGCTCTGCTCGTTGCCTCGGCGGTATGGTCGCCCTGCTACTTCACCGGCTGGACTGCTGCCGATCACTGGGCACTGACCGAACAGGTCTTTCGGACCACCGTGCTCAGGACGACACAAAGGGTTCGCAGTTCGTTCGTACGGCTGCTCGATCATGACTATCTCGTGATGCACGTCAAAGACGACGCTCTTGCGTGGGGTCTAAAGAGCGAATGGCGAGGAGGGACGAGGCTGCGCTTTGCTGACCCGTCCCGTATGATCGTGGACATCCTCGACACCCCGAAACTCGGTGGGGGTATCCGACACGGAGCCGAGGTGCTTGCCGCCTACCTCGACGAACATGATCCGGCGGCTCTGATCGACTATGGCGATCGGCTTGGGAACCGTGCGGTCTTCAAGCGGCTTGGGTATCTGATCGAAGCGCTCGACCGAAACCTCCCAGACCTTGTCGGTGCGTGCCACGAGCGGGTGTCCACTGGCATCTCGGCTCTTGACCCAGACGGACCGAAGGGCGGGCACCGCGTCATGCGGTGGGGTCTTCGCTTGAACGTGACGGTCGTTCGAGACGGAACATCATGATTTCGCAACAGGAGCTAGCGGCCCTCAGGGCAGAGTGGGTGCTCGACCAAAGCGTCATCGAAAAGGATTACCTGCTCGGCTGGCTTCTGGCGGGAATCGCAAGCCACGACGCTCTGTCCCGGACATGGGTGTTTAAGGGCGGCACCTGCCTACGCAAGTGCTACTACGAGACCTTCCGCTTCTCGGAGGACCTCGACTTCACCATCATCGATGGAGGCCCGGAGCAGCCACAGGACCTGATGAGGATCTTCGGCGAAATCGCCGAGTGGGTCCGTGAGGAGTCGGGCATCGAGCTGGTGCTCGATGCCCAGGCCTTTCAGCTGAAGAAGAACAAGCGGGACAACCCGACGACGCTGGGGCGGATCGCGTACAGGGGGCCCAACGCGTACCCGCGGATGCCCAAGGTGAAGCTTGACCTCACCTCGGACGAGGTCCTCGTGGACCGGCCAGAGCTTCGAACCATAGGACATCCATACAGCGACACGCTCCCTGCACCTGGAGTGCTGAGCTACTCCATTGCAGAGCTCCTCGGGGAGAAACTGCGCGCGCTCTCCGAGCGGTGCCGCCCGCGCGATCTCTACGACGTCGTCCACATGCATCGCCATCCGGACCTCGTTGCGCTGGCAGGCGCAGTGCGCAGCGTACTCGAAGCGAAGTGCGTTCATGCCGAACTCAAGGTCCCCACTGTGGAAACGATCCGCTCCTCGCCCTTCAGAGCGGAGGTCGAGAACGAGTGGGAGAACATGCTCGGCCATCAGCTCCCCAGCCCGCTGCCGCCCTTCAAAGACTTTTGGTCAGCGCTCGATGATCTCTCCTCCTGGCTTGGAGGTACACTCCGGACCCCGCAGCTGGCGCGGGCAGAACTGGGCAAACTCGATGCGGCGTGGCAGGCGCCGAAGGCGATCACCTCGTGGCGACGTGGCGTGCCGTTGGAACGCCTTCGGTACGCCGGAACAAACCGGCTCAAGGTGCGCATCGACTACCGGGCGGCAGAGGGCCGCCAAGGCCCGCGCCTGGTTGAGCCCTACGCACTCCGGCATACCCAGGATGGAAACCTCGTGCTGTTCGCTGTCAACGATCACGACGCCTTAAGGAGCTACCGCGTTGATCGGATCGCGGCCATCCAGCCGACGGCGACGACCTTCGAGCCTCGCTACCTCGTCGAGTTCTAACAATGAGTCAGTCGGCGCCTCGGCGCCATTCCCGGAACGCCTCACTCGTACTGTGGCGGCTGATGCCTCAGAGGCATTGGTCGACTTCGCCGTCTCGTGGCTGCCAGTGCATCGCTGAGATGTCGCCGGCTTCCTTGTGATCCATCGGAGAGGTAGTTCGACCGGGCCGCTGTTGGCCTCTGCGGCTTGGCAGGTGCCTGCCTTTGGACCTTGGACTGGTTGCAGGCTGATCAGGGGAGTGACAAGCCCTCACCAACGGCAGCTTCGGCGAGTGCCTCTTTGAACGTCACCAG